>CAZBRI010000102.1:0-8851 GCA_964494055.1 uncultured Anaerolinea sp. | reverse complement strand
TCCGATAATACAGCATCGAGTGCTGCAATATTTGCATGAATATCAGAAATTACTAAAACTCGCATATCACTCCAGCTGCCCGATCAATCTATCAATGATGATATCAGCAGCATCCTCTTTACTCAAAAGAGGTAATTTTTCCTGGGTTCCATCCGCAAACAATAAAGTGATCAGATTGGTATCCGCTGCAAATCCGGCATTTTCAGATGTTATATCATTTGCTGCAATAAAATTCAAATTCTTATTTTTCAGCTTTTGAACTGCATTATCCAGTAAATTTTGACTCTCTGCAGCAAACCCTGCAACGACTTTCAACTTGGTAAGCGATGACCGGTTATTTGCCACCTCAGCCAGGACATCGACTGCTGAAGTGAGATTAATTTCGGGGATACCATCACGCTTTTTAAGTTTTTGAGTAGAAATTTTTTCCACTTTAAAGTCCGCAACTGCCGCTGCCATGATCAATGCATCAGCATCCTTACAAGCATCCAACACTGCATCTTTCATTTGCTCAGCGGTGTGGACCTCTACATACCGGGCACCGGCCGGCACCGGCAATGCAGTCGGGTGAGAAACAAGGATCACATCAGCTCCGGCATCAATGGCAGCCTGTGCGAGGGCATAACCCTGTTTGCCTGAAGACCGGTTGGTAATATACCGAACGGGATCAATCGGTTCTTGTGAACCACCTGCCGTGACTACCACCTGCCTCCCGCTCAATTTTCCATTCACTGCAAGAGACTTTCGTATCCAGCCTGTCAGCTCAGCCGCCTCAAGCATTCGGCCGGTACCGATCAGACCGGATGCCATACGGCCTTCTGCAGGACCCGCAAATTGAATGCCGCGTTCTTTTAGCAGCCTAACATTTTCCCGGGTCGCAGGGTTTTCATACATGCCGGCATCCATGGCAGGTGCCACCAGAACGGGTGCTTTAACTGCCAGGGCAGTGATCATCAGCAGATTGTCAGCCAATCCATGCGCCAGTTTCGCCAAGGAATTTGCTGTACAGGGGGCAATCACCAGGATTTGCGCAGAATGCCCCAGACCGACATGCAAAACATGAGCCTGCCCGCCCCAAAGATCGGCATCGGTAAACGCTTTTCGTCCTGTCACTGATTGAAATGTCAGGGGGGAGATGAATTTTTCTGCCCCGGGGGACAGGATAACATCCACCAGTGATCCCATTTGTGTCAGTTTGGAAGCCAACTCGACAGCTTTGTAAGAAGCAATGGAACCGGTTACACCCAATAATACGTGAGCACCCTTTAAAATAGCCATGTCCTTTTAATTATACTTCCAAGATCCATTGAAACCCTAATAAAATACAACCTCATGTCCTAACAATGCTTCTCCAGCATATTGAAACCGTGCAGAAAATATCTTTTCGCCTTTTAACCATGGGAAAAATATCCGGTCAGACGGCCAAAGATTAAGTTTTTCAACTTCAAGGTCATTTATCCAGTATAAATTCCCTTCGATTGAATCTTTTAACAACTCACCGCTGAAATTCTCAGCAGTAAACACCCATACATACCAATCGTCAAATTTAAAATCCGCGAAGATAAGCAGACCATGATACTTTGGGGAATAAATCTGCAGCCCGGATTCTTCTTTCACTTCACGAACAATACACTGTTCAGGCGACTCACCCTGTTCGAGCTTTCCTCCCAATCCATTCCATTTACCAATGTGAATATCATTCTCTTTTTTCACCCTGTGAATCATCAAAGTCTGATTATTTTGTTTGAGATAGCATAAAGTTGCGAGTTTCATTTTTTGTCCGTAAAAGGATGGTCATTTTGCTGCCAATGCAAAAATATCTGGAAAATGGGACCGTAAGAATTCTATCCTCTCAAATAAATGCATGTAAAATATTATCATGATGTTTATCGTTTCGGGATATTTAGCGGTAAAATTGAATTAATTAATATTATTCTTACTTCTTCAATTTATTTCCTAAATTTAGATTAACAGGTTTGAAAAATGTTGAATAATTTAACAATTTCCCAGGAGGATCGCATGCCAGCAGCTTCTGAAGATATTTTAGCAATTGTTTTAGGTGGCGGTCGAGGCACCCGGCTTTATCCATTAACCAAACTTCGGGCAAAACCAGCTGTTCCGATCGCAGGGAAATACCGTTTGATTGATGTGCCGATCAGCAACTGTATTAATTCGGGCATTTACCGTGTTGCCGTGCTGACCCAGTTCCACTCTGTTTCACTCAACAGGCACATTACCCGAACATATCGATTTGACACTTTCCACAGCGGCTGGGTTCAAATTTTGGCTGCTGAACAAACCCTACAAAGTGAAGATTGGTACCAGGGAACTGCTGATGCGGTCAGAAAACAAATCCGGGAAATAATTGCATCAGATGCAGCTTATGTTTTGATCCTGGCCGGCGATCATCTCTATCGTATGGATTATGCCGCCATGGCAAAATTCCATTGGGATAATAATGCTGATATCACCGTAGGTGTTCACCCTGTCACCCGTGAAGAAGTGCCCGGGCTGGGTATCCTCAAAGTTGCTGACGATAGGCGAATCACCGCCTTTGTTGAAAAGCCGAAAGATCCCAAAGTTCAGGCGCAATTTGTCAGCCGGGATGATCCGGAACGTCCATTCCTGGCTTCAATGGGTATTTATATGTTCAAGACATCGGTCATGATCGACATGCTCACTAATTTTCCTGATCATGATGATTTCGGCAAAGATGTCATTCCCAATTCAATCCGCACTCACTCTGTATTCGGTTATGCATTTGATGATTACTGGCAGGATATTGGAACTATCAGGTCATTTTATGAAACAAACCTGGCATTGACAAAAGCCAACCCGCCTTTTAATTTCTTTGACCCGGAAAGACCTATCTATACCAACCCGCGCATTTTGCCGGGATCATCAGTTGATGATAGTCTTCTTGAAAATGTACAGCTGTGCGAAGGCTGCAGGATATCCAAAGCAAAAATCACGCATTCCACCATCGGTCTGCGAAGTCAGATTGGACCCGGTACACAAATTAAAGACAGTATTATCATGGGTGCTGATTATTACGATACTCCTTCAATAAAAAGCACCGATGTCCCGCTCGGAATCGGAGCAAACTGCGATATTGAAGGCGCAATACTGGATAAAAATGTTCGCATTGGTGAAGGAGTGGTGATCAAACCATTCCCACGCGGTACGGAGATGGATGCCGGTACCTGGGTTGTACAGGACGGTATCGTGGTAATACCAAAGGATACAACCATACTTCCGCATACCCGTATTGCTCCCTGAGTGATCAGTAAAAATTAATACTGAATTATCAACCAGCTCGATCTGGACCTGTTGGATCGGGCTGTTTTTTTTCTGCTTTTTGAACTTGCAAGGAGATGGGAATGGATTTTTATTGGCCGATTGTATTGATCGTTTTACAGTTGATCTTCCTGGAGGGGATTTTATCAATCGACAATGCTGCCATAATTGGAGCCCTGGTTTCTCCCCTTCCAGACCATGAAGAAATTCCCTGGCCAGGAAAATTACAATCCCTTGGAAAATTTCTCCATCCGTTTCTTGGCTTTCAGCGTACAGCTGCCTTGAGAGTTGGTCTGCTTGGCGCGTACCTTGGCCGTGGATTGATGTTATTCATGGCGAGTTTCTTGATCCATAATTCATGGATAAAACTTATTGGTGCTGCTTATCTCGTGCACCTTGCATTTGACAGCATAGAGGATATGTCCGGCGGCGAGGGTGATGAAGAAGGCAATGGAAAACCGATCGTTTCAAAAACATTCTGGTCTACAGTATTGACAGTAGAGATCATGGATCTTGTTTTCAGTATTGATAATGTTGTGGCAGCTGTTTCATTATCAAAAATGCTCTGGGTCGTCATGCTCGGGGTTGCAATTGGCATTCTCACGATGCGGTTTGCTGCGGGTTTATTCAGCTACGCGTTGGAAAGAGAGCCAATACTTAAGAATGCTGCCTATATTTTAGTACTGACAATCGGTATAGAATTGATATTGGAACAGGTCTGGTCCGTTGAGATTTCAGATATTATCAGATTTGGCATCTCAATCTCAATAATTGTCTTATCACTGGCTTATGCTCACTTTAAACCGTTACAAAAACTTCGATTCATACTGGTTTGGCTTGCCCAGGGAATCGGGATCATCAATGAATTAGTAGATTGGCTGCTTGCCCCGTTTGTAACAATATTTTCAATCGCCGGTAATTTCTTTGGTTCACTTGGTAAATCAAAAATTTAAATTAACTCGGGCACAAGTTATATACTTGTGCCCGAAAAATAGCGGGGAAATTTAGACCAGCTTTTTTTCCATCCAAACCGTATGTAAAGTGCCAAGGTGCAAGGCAGGCAGCTCTGCAATGTGATAACCTGCCTTCTCAAAATAAGCAGTGGCTGTCACCCTGGAGGTTGTACCAAGGACATTGTAACCTTTTTCACGTGCCCGGTCTTCCAAATGAGTCAGCAGCATCTTTCCTATCCCCTGCCTCTGATAACGAGGATCGACCACCAGGTGTGAAAAGTGGCCGGTTTCTTTATTCTTTTCATACATTTTAACAGCACCAACCACATCCCCGGCTTCATTGACTGCCATGAAGTGTTCACTGAGCGGCTCATAATCGTCTTTCTCAGTACCGCGCGGATGACCGGCAGGTTCACTCAGGACTTTGTAGCGTAGTGAGTAATAACTTTTGAATTGTTCTTTGGTCGTTGGTGTAATTATCTTGATCATTTTTTCTCCAGGATGCCAGACTCCGTGCATAAATCTTGATAGTTAAATTATACATCCTCATATTTATTTATTTCCACAACAAAAAATCCGGTAGAATCGTAAATAATATAACAGATAAATAAATATCATCTATTTTTTTACTTATACTAAAAATAAGCGGAGTTTCAATAATGCCTGATCAAAATAAAAGTTCTAAAATAAAAAACGAATTTACCTGGCATTCATTATCCCCGCATGAGGTTCTGCAGCAGCTCGGCGTCGAGGATAAGGGACTTACTGGAGAAAATGCCAGGCTAAGATTGGAGAAATATGGACCAAACCAGTTGACAGAATCTCCAAGACCCGGTTTTTTGGTAACTCTTTGGGCACAGCTAAAAGATTTTGTTGTCTTACTTCTGATAATTGCATCCATAATTTCAGTATTACTGGGAGAAACAATTGACGCAGCTGCCATTCTGACAATTGTTGTTTTGAATGCAATTCTGGGTATCGTCCAGGAAAGAAGAGCTGAAGAAGCCCTTGCTGCATTGAAAAAATTAGCTGCACCTGAAACAAGAGTGATCCGGGATGGACAATATTTAACCATTTCTGGCAGAGATATTGTTCCCGGCGATATCGTCATCCTTGAAGCTGGATTCTTTGTACCAGCCGATCTGCGGTTACTTGAGACTGTCAATTTAAAAATAGACGAGTCATCGATCACAGGCGAATCTATGGCAGTGCAAAAAAATGCAGCCATGCAGCTGGAACAAGGTGCTGCATTGGGTGACCGGAAAAATTCTGCTTTTATGGGCACAACAGTGACATATGGGCGCGGACGCGGGGTGGTGACCAGTACCGGCATGAATACACAGTTGGGCTTGATCGCTGCCATGCTCCAAAGTTTTGAATTGGAAGAAACACCGCTGCAGCGCAGACTAAATCAATTAGGGAAGTCACTCAGCATCGCTGCCTTGATACTCGTAGCGATGGTTTTCCTGGTAGCAATTATCAATGGAACCCATGTAGATTTGCTTTTTGCCAATCCAGCCGATTATTTCAAAACCTACGCCAAACATATTACCGATGCTTTCCTGATCGCGATCAGCCTGGCAATTGCCGCAGTTCCGGAAGGACTACCGGCAGTCGTGACCATCAGTTTGGCTTTAGGGATGCAGGAGATGATACGCCGGCACGCCCTCATCCGCCGATTATCTTCTGTTGAAACTCTCGGCTCAACTACAACCATATGTTCAGATAAAACCGGCACGCTGACTCAGAACGAGATGACGGTCACACGCTTATGGGCATCGGATCAATTTGTGGATGTCAGCGGTACCGGATATTCTACAATTGGAGATTTTCTTGTAGATGGTAAAAAAATACAACTTAATGAATTCCCTGCCATTCTGACAACTTTATGGCTTGGCTTGATCAACAACGATGCCGAACTGGATCAGAATGGAGAAACCGTACAGATTATTGGAGATCCAACCGAAGCAGCCATGATCGTTGCTGCAGAAAAAGCTGGTGCCGGGCACCAGGATCTTGACGAAGCATATCCTCGTGAGAATGAAGTACCATTTGATTCCGAACGTAAGCGGATGATCACAATTCATACAATTTCTTCCCCGTTAAGCACAGATCCTTCACCATTTCACACTAATACAAAACAAAACCACAGGGTGATAGCCGTAAAAGGTGCCCCGGATGTCGTCCTTAAACTCTGCAATTTTCAACAAACCATGGACGATCAATCTATTCCGCTGAATGAACAATCCAGGCAGAATATAATGCTCGCAAACGACAGGATGACCAAGGATGCACTGAGAGTATTAGGACTGGCCTACAGGATTGTACCTGATGAATTATCAAATTTGGATCCCGCCGTCCTTGAACAGGACCTGATATTCGTTGGATTGATCGGCATGATCGATCCGGCTCGTGAAGAAGTGAAGATAGCCCTGGCATCAGCACGTAAAGCAGGTATTCGTACGATAATGATCACCGGTGATTATCCCAACACAGCCAGGGCAATCGCTGAAACCATAGGTCTGCTGAGGCCTGGACATAATGTAATGACAGGTGCCCAGCTGGATGGCCTAAATGACAGAGCTCTTTCCGGGTTGATTGAGGAAACTGATGTATTTGCCCGGGTTTCACCGGAACATAAACTGAGAATCGTCGATGCCCTTCAAGCGCACGGGGAGATAGTGGCTATGACTGGCGATGGTGTTAATGATGCACCGGCTATCAAGAAAGCCGATATCGGAATTGCCATGGGGATTACCGGAACGGATGTGGCAAAGGAGACCGCAGACATGGTTCTGACAGATGATAATTACGCCAGTATCGTCTCTGCAGTTGCGCAAGGACGTATCATCTATGGAAATATCCGAAAGTTTGTTTTCTTCCTGCTTTCTTCAAATATCGCTGAAATAATGATCATTTTCCTGGCTACCCTGGCAGGTCTTCCGGCGCCCCTGACCGCCATCCAATTATTATGGCTGAACCTGATCACAGACGGTGCCCCGGCCCTGGCCCTGGCTATGGAAAAAGGCGATCCTGACATAATGGATCACAAACCCAGACCGAAAAATGAGCCCATTGTAAATGGAAGTATGCGGATAGGAATCATTGTACAGACTTTTGCACAGACCGGGGCTGTTTTGACAGCATTCTGCCTCGGATTAACCTGGGAATTGTACAATCTCGGATATTCACCAGCTGCTGGACAAAACGCTTTTTCCTTTTTGATGCAGTTCAATTGGTCCAATATAGATATCGATGCCCTTCGAATTGCTGAAACAATGGCATTTATCACCCTGTCATTGTGCGAATTATTCCGTGCATACACTGTGCGCTCCGAACGAGCATCGATCTTTACAATTGGAGTATTTTCAAACCGCTGGATGCAATACGCAGTCGGTGTTTCGATTTCCCTTTTATTATTGGTCTGCCTGGTTCCCTTTTTCCAGGAAATTTTCAACACTCACTGGATGTCTGCGAGGGAATTTGGGACAGTTCTCGGTCTGAGTATTATTCCAGCAATTTCTGAAGAAATAACCAAAGTTTACTTACGAAGAAAAAATATTACAAATTGATCATTCATATTCTCATAACTGGATGACAAAATAAAAGGAGATTCGTAATGAAAATATTGGTCGTCGATAAAAACCAGGAATTAATTAAACAGGTTCAGGCAGCCATTTCAAATCTCCCTTATTCGAATATATCCGCAAAAGTTGGCGATATTTTTGAAGAAGAAGGGGTGATCATTTCAGCCTCCAATCCATACTTTTCCTGCGGCGGCGGCCTGGATTATGCCATTGCTGCCCGCGGTCACAATCCCCCCTCCAAACCAGGCAGGCAGGGCCCTATCATTTGGGCAATTACCGTTGATGAACATCTCGTTTCATCAAAAGAACTGGTAAGGGATGCCCTGGACTATGCCTGTTCCCAGGTGACACCCGAAGAAACTCTTCTCGTCAGCGGATTAGGAACAGGTATTGGCGGGCTGCCTTACAAGGATTTTATTAATGCCTTGTTGGAGATCCTTGAAAAAATTAATTCTTAGCATCATCAAGTTTAACATCAAGATATTTTTTCTATTATCATATAACTGAAAACATTGCATGAAAAAAAAAGACGGGTGAAGATTTCTCACCCGTCTTCCTGCTGGCTTTTATTTCAAGCCTGAAGCCCTCAGACGAAACGAATCAATCATTTTATTCATTATTTAGGGTGCGTATGTGTTACTTTTGGAATTGAAGTGATAAATGGGTAACCAGCAAATGCACCATATGCACTATAACCATGGAATTGGACAATTTGTCCTGGTGCTTCACAAACAACTGTTTCCTGTTTATGGAGCGGACTGCGGTAGATGCAATGCAGCCCGTACACCTGATGATTGACAACTACCCATGCCTTTGAAAAATCTTCATTCATGAAACTGCCTTTTAAATCAAAGGTAAAAATCACACCTTTTCCATCAATATATTTAACACCTGTCAATGTTGCGCTTCTGGGATTAACAAAAGCTGTCGAAACCAGTGCTGTCATCAGCGAAATTACCAATAAGATACTAAAAATTGATTTTTTCATTTTTTATCTCCCGGGTGAAAGAACTG
>CAZBRI010000101.1:0-8859 GCA_964494055.1 uncultured Anaerolinea sp. | reverse complement strand
TTGCATTCCAATCTAAAACAAATGCGCGTGTTGCTGCCACGGTGCTGTCGTCCGGGGCAGCCGCCCTGGCTTTTTCGATCGAAACCATGGCATCACCCAAAGCCGCCATTTGTTCTTCGATTGTAATCTTCATAGAAGAGTTATAGGTTTGAATACGGGCGAGTGTGGCCCATATAATGGCGTTATTTGGATCCAGTGCCAGGGCTTTATGATAGGAATCGATGGCAGCCGCCAGGTCGCCGGATGTAAAATGAGCATCCCCTTCAGCCTGGTATGAAGCTGCGGCCCGTGTGGCAGTCGGAGTTGGGTCTCCGAACTTTTTGATGGTTCCCCTCTCAACTCCCAGGTAAACAGATGCTGCCCCAAGAATAAATAGAAGGTAGATAAATATTCTGTATATATTATTCTTGGGACGCCTGTTGAAAATGGGTTGGCGGGGCGATACATTCATGGTCAGGGGGTGGGAGTTGCCTGTGTGTTTTCAGCCGGGGTCTCAGTTAGTGATGGAATTGGTGTCCCTTGATCAGCACCTGGAGTAGCTTCAGCAGCGGCCTTGCATAGCCGCATACCTTCGTTGGCATTGAAAACGGCTATTTCATCGTTCGGAACAACCCCTAATAATTTTTGAAAGATCGGTATGGCATCCCCGCATTTATTGAGTTTTACCTGTACCAGGCCATAAGTAAAATAGAATTCGGCGATGCGGGGTGCATTTGAAACCAGCTCAATGGGTTTGACCTCAACACCATCGGCATCTTTACCCCCAAAGAGAACTAATTTTAATTCAGCAGATGCTTCAGGCCATTTGAAATTTTGATAATACCTGACACCCAGATTACCTCTCAGGGAGGTATCACTTGGGTTGGTTTTCACCGCCTGCTGGGCGTATTGTTCTGCTTTTGCGTATTCACCGACAGTCGCATACACCCTGGAAATATACAAAAGAGGAGTTGGATCGGTCGGATTCAGCTGGTTGGCAGTGGTAAATTCGTTTACCGCTTTGTCATAGACACCCAGCGCACGGTAATTCCGGCCCAGGGATACATGGACATCAGCGATATTTTTATTAATCGCAACAGCAGCATCGTATTCTGTGATGGCATTTTCATAATTGCCAGTTGCTTCATATACATAACCGCGTGCCCGATGGGCTTCAAATAATGCCGGCGCAAGCGACAGGGCAACTTTTGATTCCTCGCTCATTAATACGACAATATCCAGGGGTCCTTTTCCTTCAAGATATTCATCAGCGAGCAGTTCAGCGTAATATGCATGGGCAAGAGCATTATTTTGATCCAGCTCAAGCGCCCGTTTGATTGAACTCTCAGCCTGTAAATAATCACGTTGAGCTTCCAGTGCCCAGCCGTGAACCGCATGCGCTGTGGCATTGTTCGGATTCAGCAGAAGGGCATTTTCAGCACTGGTCTGAGCTTCTTTATATTTTCCTGCCCAAACCTGTGTTCTTGCAAGGGCAATATAAACTGAAGCATCATTCGGCATTGCCCTTACAGCCTGCTCATAAGATTTGATAGATTGAGCAAGTTTGCCCTGATCAAAATATTGTCCGGCTTCAGTTACAAAGGCTTCAGGTGAGCGAGTTGCTGTAGGGGTTGGAAGAAAATTACTCTGAACATTCGGCCCAATGACCACCCCGAAATACATAACAAAGGTGATCACCGCGATCAAGGTGAATATCTTGAAATAATTGAACGGTTTTCGCCGTTTATTCATGCTCCATTTACTGCCGCGTAAATACATATTAATTCATCTTACCATTTACAAATTATGAGCGTCAACCTGAATATGATTAGTCTAATTGATCTGTTTACAATTGACATCGATTACGTATAACCTTATGTTATGAAAACGATAGCCTAAAATTATACACCCCAACCTTAATACTAAAATTAAAAGTAACAAAGGCCCGGCTATTTTTTCTTCAATTTCAGAATTAATACAGGCATTATTTTCGGATAATGTTTCATAGTCTTATTATGATTGGCTTGCCTTGCAGCACTCTATGGAATAGAATGCACTTATGAGATTTGACATTTTTACATTGTTACCAGAAATATTTCCTTCCTATCTTCAGGCGAGCATCCTTCAAAAAGCCTCAGAAAAAGGGATATTGGATTTCCGGATCCATAATATCCGTGACTATACTCACGATAAACATCACACAACGGATGATACTCCATACGGCGGCGGCGGGGGGATGGTCATGAAACCTGAACCGGTCTTCGAAGCAGTCGAATCTGTTTTAGGAACTGCTCCTGCTTGCCCTGTAATATTATTAACCCCGCAAGGCCGTGTGTTTAATCAAAAGATCGCTTTTGAGCTGGCAGAGAATTCACAAATCGCTCTGATCTGCGGCCGCTATGAAGGATTTGATGAACGGATCCGTGAACACCTGGTAACTGATGAGATCTCAATCGGGGATTATGTGTTGACGGGTGGAGAATTACCGGCATTATTGATGATTGATTCGATTTCCCGGCTGCTACCCGGAGTGCTGGGCGACCCTGACGGTGCTGTGGATGATTCTCATGCATCTGGATTGCTCGAATATCCGCATTACACCAGGCCGCCAGTGTTCAGAGACTGGGGTGTTCCGGAAATTTTATTAACCGGGGATCATAAAAAAATTGAAAGATGGAGAAGGGATCAATCTCTTTTGCGGACCAAGAAAAAAAGGCCCGATCTTCTTTTGGGATTGGATTTGACCGAGGCAGATCGTAAAGTAATTAAATAGCAGCCTTAGATCGTCATTCCAGAAAATACTACGCTTAAAAAGGAGTAAATAATGGCGGTAAAATTTTCTTACAAGCGCATTTTTTTACTTGGATTTGGTTTTTTCGGGATTTCAATTATATGGGGTGTTTATAATGCGTTTGTACCAATATTTTTAGCTGAAAAATTCCATCTATCTCCAATTTTTATTGGTTTTTTTATGACCATCGACAATATCGCAGCATTGTTTATCCAGCCGCCTGTTGGTGCCTGGTCAGACCGGATAAAAACACCTCTCGGGAGGCGGATACCTTTTATTTTGATTGGTGCCCCGTTGAGTGCCCTGGCATTTGGGTTGATACCGTTTGCTGCAGTTCTGCCATTATTTGTCGCCTGTACCAGCACCCTGTTATTAACCATGGCTCTCTGGCGCACGCCTGTTATTGCCCTGATGCCTGATATAACCCCTTCAGATAAACGTTCTCAGGCAAACGGGATCATCAATTTTATGGGGGGGATTGGTGGAATAGCTGCATTCCTGGCAGGCAGTGCATTATATAAGCTGAATACTGCCTACCCGTTTTGGCTGGGTTCCGGATTGGTGCTGGCGGCATCTATCATGGTATTTTTATTTATTAAAGAACCTGTCCAAGAACATGAAGTTCAGGTTCAACCCGGAATGTTTGCTAATTTAAAAGAAGTCTGGTTTTCAGAGGATAAAAGTGCTTTACGGCTTTTCCTTGCAATATTTTTCTGGTTTTTAGGTTATACAGCTATTGAGGCTTTCTTTACACTTTATGCCAAAAATTATCTCGGTATAAATGAAGCTGATGGTTCACGTTTATTGGGCCATCTTTCACTCATGTTTGTATTATTTGCCCTGGCTGCAGGTGTGATTGGATCAAGATTTGGCCGGCGGCATACTATTTCGGTAGGTATTGTATCCATGGCAGTAATTATGGCTGTCATGTTCTTCGCACCGGTAAAAACACTCATCACAGTGCTTGGCAGGCTGCCGGTGCTCGGTGAGATCCCTGTCATCAGTATTTTTTTAATGGCTGCCGGGGCAGCCTGGGCATTGATAAATATCAATTCATTGCCCATGGTGGTTGATATGACCACCAGTGCCAGGCTTGGAACTTATACCGGTTTGTATTACCTTTTCTCAACTTTATCAGCGATTGCTGGACCCAATATCAATGGTATTTTGATCCAGGTGACCAGGAATAATTACAATTCAATCATGATTCTTTCACCGCTGTTTTTATTGATCTCATTCTGGCTCATGCAGGGTGTTACTCGTGGTGAATCAGATTTAGCACCTTCAAAGGGTTGAAGTTGTCATATTTAGTACAATAAAAAGGTACGAAATTCACTTGCAGGCAATAAAAAGTGGCTGTATACTCTTTAGTAGATATGGTGATAAGTGTCACTATACATTATTTCATTCAGGAGGAAGAACAATATGAAGAAGTTGTACATGATTTTTGCCCTCATTTTGATCGCAGCCATGGTTTTACCGGGTTGCGCCGCCCAGTCACAGGCTTTAAAAATCGGCCTGGTAACTGACACCGGTGGTGTAAATGATAAATCCTTCAACCAGTCTGCCTGGGCAGGTGTTCAAAAGGCCGCTGCTGAATTCGGTTACGAAGCTAAATACATCGAATCCAAACAGCAGACCGATTATGAAAAGAACATCGATCAATTCGCAACCGAAGGCTACAATGTTATCGTAACCGTTGGTTTCCTGATGGGTGATGCAACTGCCGCCAAGGCAAAACAATATCCAAACATCAAGTTTGCTATCATTGACAATGCCTATTTCCCAACCAAAGACTCCGCAGCCTGCCCCGATACTGCCAAAGATTGTTATGTTGATGGCGGCCTGACAAACGTGACCAGCTTGATGTTCCAGGAAGATGAAGTCGGCTTCCTCGCTGGTGTACTTGCTGCCGGTATGTCCACCACCGGCACCATTTGTTCAGTATCCGGTATGGAAATTCCCCCCGTTGTTCGTTTTGTTACCGGCTATCAGAACGGTGCAAAATGGTTCAAAGCCAATACCAATGCTTTGAACGTCTACATCCCATCCTTTATTGATCCCGCCAAGGGCAAAGAAACCGGCCTGAGCATGATCGGACAGGGTTGTGATGTTGTCTTCGGTGTCGGTGGAAACACTGGTAACGGCGGCTTACTGGCTGCTAAAGAAAACAACTTGATGGCTATCGGTGTGGATGTTGATCAATACAACACCTATCCAGAAGTTGCCGGCGCTCTGATTTCCAGCGCAGCCAAGAACGTAGATGTGGCTGTTTATGAATATATCAAGAGTGTCAAAGGCGGTACAGTTAAAGGTGGTATGGTGACTGCCAATCTTAAGAACGGCGGCGTAGGTCTTGCTCCATTCCATGATTGGGACTCCAAGATTTCAGCTGATGTCAAAGCCAAGATCACTGAAGCTGCAGATGGTTTGAAGAGCGGCGCGATCAGCACCGGTTACAAGCCCTAATTCATAAACGTTTAAATTTAAAACTGAGGGTGCTGTACCATTGGTACAGCACCCTCTCTTGTACTAATAAATAAGCTTTATAACCTGGAGTAAATTCTCATGACGTATGCTCTCGAGGCTGCAGGAATAATTAAGCGATTTCCCGGGGTTTTGGCAAATAACAATGTCAGTTTTTCGGTGGAAGACTGTGAGATCCATGCTCTGCTGGGTGAAAATGGCGCCGGGAAATCCACATTAATGAACATCTTGTATGGTCTTTATCAGCCTGATTCGGGTGTGATCAAGATCAACAACCAGATTGTAAAGATAACCAGCCCTCATGATGCCATTGCCAAGGGAATCGGGATGGTTCATCAGCATTTTATGCTTGTACCTCCCCTGACAGTTACAGAAAATATCATGCTCGGGCAGGAATCACTCACACCCTCCACCAGGGTTCTGGGAAAATTAGCGGCACTGGACAGGCGTGTTGTCGCTAAACGTGTCAGTGAATTAAGTGAACAGTACAATCTGTCAGTTGATCCGTATGCGATTGTGCAGGATCTCACCGTTGGCGCTCAGCAGCGGGTTGAGATCATTAAAGCTCTGTATCGTGAAGCAAACATCCTCATTCTGGACGAACCAACAGCTGTTTTAACCCCGCAGGAAGCTGATGAGCTTTTTGTGATCATGAAGGCCCTTGTCAAGCAGGGGAAGTCAATTATTTTTATTACCCATAAATTAAGAGAAGTATTTGCAGTTGCGGATAAGATCAGTGTCATGCGCTCTGGTCAAATGGTTGGTACTGTCACACCATCAGGAGCGACGCAGGAATTACTCGCAGAAATGATGGTTGGCCGGACAGTTTTACTCAGGGTTGATAAAAAAGAAGCTCAGCCTGAAGAATCCATACTGAAAGTGACTGATTTGAAGGTTTTGGATGACCGGCAGCATATGACGGTCAATGGTGTCTCATTTGATGTTCGTGCTGGTGAAATTCTGGGGATCGCTGGTGTCCAGGGTAATGGCCAGACGGAATTGGCTGAAGCTCTTACAGGTTTACGCGCTACAGCAGGCGGTAATTTCTCTATTTCTGGCAAGGATATGACCGATGCCAGTCCCCGGAAGATCATAGAGTCACAAACTTCGCATATACCAGAAGATAGGCAGAAGCATGGATTGATCCTGTCATTTTCTGTTCGAGACAATATTGTTTTATGTACTTATTACCGGGAACCATTTGCCCGCGGGATAGAAATGGAATTTGATATGATCGGTCAGCGGGCAGCTGAACTGGTCAAATTGTTTGATATTCGCACCCCGGGAATTGATACGGCGGCAGGCTCTTTATCAGGTGGAAATCAACAAAAACTGATCGTTGCGCGGGAATTAACCCGGCCGGTAAAACTCCTGATTGCCAGCCAGCCGACAAGAGGCGTTGATATAGGCAGCATCGAGTTCATTCATAACCAGATTGTAAAAGCACGTGATTATGGCGCTGCAGTATTACTTATCAGCGCTGAATTGGATGAAATTTTGGCCTTATCTGATCGAATTTCCGTCATGTATAAAGGGAATATCCTGGAAACTCTGGATGCTGCCCATGCGTCCCGTGAAAAGATCGGGCTATTAATGGCCGGGGTAAAAAAGGAGGTTTCACATGTCTAATATTGCTGCCTCCAGAAAAAATAATGATATAAAGCGAACTTTGAGCGATGCCTGGTCAGCTGTCAAAATGCCGGTTCTGGCAATCCTGATGGGTTTCCTGATCGGCGGGGTGGTGATTTGGATCACCAGCGGCAGTTTGCAAAGTGTGGGGCAGGCTTATTACGGCCTCCTGCGGGGCGCATTTTTTAAGCAGCGCGGTTTTACTGAGACTCTGGTTGCAACCATCCCTTACGTATTATTGAGCCTGGCTGTTTCAGTAGGGTTCAAAACAGGTTTGTTTAATATTGGTGTCGAAGGTCAGTTTACCATCGGTTCAATCTGTGCTGCCTGGGTGGGAGCTTCTTTTAGCGGGCTGCCAGCGATTATCCACCTTCCCCTGACCTTGTTGGCCGGGGCAGTAGGCGGAGGTTTGTTGGCGGCAATTCCAGGTTATTTAAAGGCAAAAATGGGAGCCCATGAAGTCATCAGTACCATGATGATGAATTACATTGCATTTCGTTTGACTGAATTTTTTATTCTTTATTCACTTCGGGATAATAATTCAACAGGAATCCAAACCATCCGGATTTCTCCACAGGCAGAACTCTGGAGTATGGCTGCCATTCCAGAGAGAATACAGGAACCAACCAATGCTTTGTTTGCAGGCATCATTTTTACAATTATCACCATGTTCCTGGTCCGTTTATTGTTGAAGGCGGGCTTCCTGCAAAACAGGTTAAAAACTCGTATGCAGTCCAGGATGGTATATACAGGTGCTGGTATCCTCGTAGGTTTATTTACATACTTATTGCTGCCTGTCATCTCAAAGATTTGGTGGCCGTTTACAGATCAGTATGATCGTCTGCATACCGGCTTACTTATCGCATTGATGGCAGTTGTATTTATCTGGTGGTTGATGTCAAAAACAACCTTCGGTTTCGAACTGCGGACAGTAGGGGCTAACCCCAACGCAGCAAAATATGCCGGCATCAATTTGTCCCGCAGTATCATCCTTTCCATGATGATCTCAGGTGCACTGGCCGGGCTGGCAGGTACGGTTGAAGTGCTTGGGGTTTCAATTTGCCGCTGTCTTCCTTTATTTTTTTCAAGCGGCTATGGCTGGGATAGTATCGGCATCTCATTGCTTGCGAAAAATAATCCTTTTGGGATCCTTGCGGCTTCCCTGTTATTTGGCGCGATGAGGAATGGGGCTGACCTGATGGAATTATCATCCGGTGTATCAAAATATATCATTTCACTGATCCAGGCTCTTGTTTTATTGTTTGTTGCAGCACCTGCCATGGTGCGCTGGTTCTATCGAACAAAAAGTGAAGTTAAAACAGTGGAGCCCAATGCGGAATCGGAGGCTGGTGATGAATAAAAATGGGAATACTTCCAGCCCGGTCAAATCCGCTCGCTGGATTACGGTATTGATTGGCGTTTTTGCCCTCATCCTGGTCTGGTGGATCGGGAACCTTGTAATCGGCGGTAAATGCGATCAAAAATGTGTGGTCGATCTCCTGGCACAAACCCTCAGAGTGGCAACCCCGATTGCATTTGCTGCACTGTGCGGGGTAATGTGTGAGCGGTCTGGGATTTTTAATATCGGTATCGAAGGTCAAATGCTGCTGGCAGCCATGGTTGGTTACGCAATAAATTTATTCTCGTATCAATGGTTAAAACCAATCCTGGGGGGTGATAATGCCGCAGCATACAGCCGGATAATTGCTTTAGTGATAGGAATCCTGGCGACGGTTTTAATTTCCTGGCTGCATGCGGTGATCTCGATCAAGTTTAAGGTCGATCAGATCATAAGCGGTACGGTGATTAATATTCTTTCGATTGGTGTGACAGGTTACGTTTATCGTCAGTTCCTGGCAGAAAACTTACCTGCCGGCCCGGGTACTTTTCCAATCATTCCCATCCCATTCCTATCAAAAATTCCTTTTAGATCGGAAGAGCGTCGTGTAGGGAAAGAGTGTTCAGAGCCGTGT
>CAZBRI010000100.1:0-8866 GCA_964494055.1 uncultured Anaerolinea sp. | reverse complement strand
GTCTACCTTTTCCCGGCTGGTAATGATCGTAGAGATGCAGCACTTCTCAACAATATAGTTTATACGCCTGGCTGGACTCGCCGGATCGATGGGCACATAAGCTGCCCCGGTTTTTAAAACTGCGCAGGCAGCGAGGATCGATTCGATGCTTCTATCCAGGCAGATCCCAACCCGGCTGCCTTTTTCTACATTCTGTTTGAGCAGCATGTGTGCCAATTTATTTGATTGGCAGTCCAGTTCGGAATAGGTGATTGAGCGGTCTTTGAAAATGAGCGCAGGCCTGCCTGGAAAACGGGCTGCGCTTTCATTTAATAAGTGGTGTACCAGGTATCCCATAAGCAACCTCCGTGAGGCTGATTTGCGATTGATGAATTGAGAAAAAAATGCTATTCAACATCTATAAAAAAATAATTAGATAAAAGATAAAAGAAAAATAATTATCATTACAAACCAGACAGGCGTGCAATGGTATTCAACTGCATCTCAGAAGTACCTGAATAAATGGTTGAGGCGATGCTGTCGCGCAAATCGCGTTCAACTTCATATTCCGACATGTAACCGTAGCCGCCGCGAATCTGAACTGAATCGAGGCAGGCTTTCTTCAGGCTTTCACTGATAAACAGTTTGGCGATTGAAGCTTCAAAAGCAGCCCCTTTACGGCTGTTTTTGAGGAAAGCAGCCTTATACAGGGCGAGGAATCCAAGTTCAGCATTCATTTTCATGGAAGCGAGTTTGTGCGATACAGCCTGGTAATCTGAAATAGGCTTTCCGAAGGATTTGCGCTCTTTCGCGTAGCCAAGACATTCTTCAGTTACACGTTCCAACTGGCCCAAAAGGACTGCCGAGGTAAGAACGTGTTCCCACTCGATAACTTCGCTAAACATCATCACTCCCTGTCCTTCCCTGCCGACCATGGATGATTTGCTGACAAGGCAGTCAGACAGGAAAATTTCACCATTCGGCAGGGTGCGGAGACCCATTTTCTCGAAGGGTTTTCCACGAGAAAAGCCGGGATCTGTTGATGCGACGCAAAAGCAGGAGATCCTGGCAAGCGGCATTTTTTCAGGGTCGGTAACGGCATAGATCAATGCCCGGGCAGCTACCGGTCCATTGCTGATCATGGTTTTTGTACCGTTCAGGATAAATTCAGATTTTGTTTTTGCAGCGGTGGTCTTCATGGCAAATGCATCAGACCCGGAACCCGGCTCGGTAATACCCTGGCAATAGATCAATTTACCATCAGCCAGATCGGGCAGGAGAGTGGAAGCCTGATCTTTGTTGGAAAATAGCTGAATGGTCAGGCCGCAGACTGCCTGGGAAAGGATGGCAAGCACGAGCCCGGAATCCTTGCAGCCATACCCCAGTGCGTGAAACGCAGCAATGGTCGTGATGAAATCGAACCCATCTCCGCCATTCTCCTGGGTATAAGGCAGTGCCATTAATCGCATTCCCGCGCATTTATTCCATAAGTCCAAAGAGAATAAGGAATCCCGATCGCGATCGATGATTCCAGGATTAAGCTCCTTCCGGCAGAATTGAATGACAGCCTTTCGAATTTCCAGCTGTTCTGATGTGAAAGAGAAACTCATGGTCTTACCCTCCCTGACTGTTTGCCCATCTATCAACCAGTGCAGTGATGGCTGAAACAGTCTCGAAATTTTCCGGTACCAATTCATCGCCAGGCATTTGAATCTCGTATTTATTTTCGAGGAATGCCAGGAGGGTCATCACGCCAAGGGAATCAATAATGCCTGTTTCGATCAATGGGTCCTGATCGTTAAGCGGAGCTGTCAGAGTACCGTGCAGAATTTCAGTTGTAATAAATTCACGGATTGTCTCATTTGTTTTCATGGTTTCTACTTCCTCCGTCAAGGTAAATAAATTTGTTTTTTTGCCCAGATTGCATGGTGAATGATGTTCAGCTTAATATTTCCAGATTTATTGTGAATAACTTTTTTGACGAAATTTCTTAACCTGCTCATTATTATTAACCGGTCTGGAATTGACCAGGAAAAAGAAACGGTTAATGCGGCGAGCCGGTAGTTCACTGTATTTGAGCATGCGGTGCATCCAAAGGGCGGGTAAATTGTCTTTCCAATAAAAGCCGAAGACCTTTTCAAAGCCTTCACTTTTTAGCTGCAGGTGAACGAATTTTTGAAGCGGAACTGCAAGATTTTTTCCCCTGAATGAGGGCGCAATGAACATGTCGAAGGCATAAACATCCTTTTGGCCGCTATCGATGCCCAACATTTTGAGATCATTATGTGCAGATCCGGTGCCATTATTTCCAGGCAGCTGACACCACATATCGCCAACAACAAATGAATGTGATATCACGGCAAAACCGCGCCAGCCGCGTTTGAGATTGCGTGCGGCTTTTAGATAACGCCCGGGAAAAACAAATGAGTATTTATTTTCCAAGAGATCATTAACATTCAATTCGGCATATTGAAACTTATCTCCTTTTGTTAAGAGGGGCGGCAGAGGGCTGAGCCCTGAGAGCTCCATTACAGCCGGTACAGCAATACGATTAATAAAAACACGTGCCTGTAATACTTTTTTTATACCCCCTTCCGAAAAGGCTTCAAGTACCTGGTAACACGCCAATTTTATGGAATCTAGCATATTCAGCTCCTTTACGAGACCATTGTCGGTGAAAAAATTTTTGCTGGCTCAGCAATGATTTCATCACTGGCAGAGATGTGAATGCTGGTTTGATCGGCGGATAAAGCAGCTTTTGCAAGCCTTTTTGTATCCAGCAATTGACCCGATGGATAGTTCTGCCGTTCGTTCCACCAGGAAGTGATTTCAGACGGCAATGCATGCCAGTAATTTGTTCGCGATTTCATACTTTGCAAAAATGAACGATATATTTCCAACAGCTTCCCGCTGCCGGAATAATCAGGGTGTACGATCACCAATGCCATCCCGTGAAATTTTTGCAGGAAATCTATTTTTTCATACCATAACTTGGGCGATGTTTCCTGCATGAACAGGAAAAGTGTAGAATCCTGCGGGAGGGTATAAGGCAGCTCGAGAAAACGGCCAATCCGGAAAGGCCAGATGCTCATTGTGCCGCCAGGAATTGGTTCATAAGGATCAGTATCAAAAAATGAAAGGTCATAATCCATATTCAGAAGCTGCATCCATTCAGGGTTTCGGATGGTCAGGGGAGCGCGAAATCCACGGGCTTGAAGCAATTTCATAGTTTCATTGATGTGTTTGCTCCTCTTCTCAAAAAGATCATACGAATCGAACAGTTTGTTATCATGTTTAAACCCATGTACCCCAATTTCAAAACCACGGCTGCGCAGCTCTGTGATCAGTCCCATATCAAGCGGATATAGATTGGGGACAAAATTGAACATTGAGCGGAAGCCCAATGCTTCTTCAATATCTGCCAGGATGGGTGTCAGCTTTTGCCCTTCGGATGTTTCAATATCATGGGTTAGGACAAATGAATAATCTTTAGCATTCGGCCAAAAATTCCTGAATGTGACTTCGTTTTTGCCTGTAACAAGCATGACCTGGCGTAGGATTTCCCATTGAAAATTAACATAATGCGGCTCGATCGGCCAGTCCGCTGCCTTCTTATTTTTCAGAATTCGGTTATATTGCTGCCTAATTTTGTAAATTAGTGATTTTGGTATGACCGGCTTGAGATAATAATAAATTCGCCTCGCCATTGCGATCTTAAAATGATCTTTACCAAACCGGGCCTCCCCCAGAGAATAATTAAGTATGTCATCCATACATATAATGTCTGAAGGAAACCCCAGGGTACTCAAAGAATTTTGGAAAGCTTTTTCCCATATCTCTTCAGATACATCCGGATTGAGCATCCAAAATTTTTGCGGCGTGTTTGTGGACCAGAGGTTTGATGTCATATCAGTGTTTCCAATAATGAAAATGAAACCAAAATAAAATTGATCATTCTATTCTTGCTTATCCTGCCGAAATCAAATTTCTTTTTTCAAATCTTGCCAGGATTGTTGTTCCTGCAATAACATGCTGCCCAATATAGGTATCCATTAAAACTTGAGAATCGTTCGGAATGATGACGGCAACCTGGGAGCCGAAACGGATCATCCCGAGCCTTTCACCTGTTTTGACAGGCTGGCCTGTCCTCAAGTAATTGTCAATTTTTCGAACAAGCCTGGATGCAATCTGAACCGTACCAACCATTAATGTTTCATTTGATATTATTGTTGTGCAGCGTGTATTAAGAAATGGCGCTTTTTTATCCCGCAGTGACATGTATTTGCCCGGGATATGTTGAATCATTGCTACATCGCCTTTGACCGGGCATCGGTTGACATGGACATTCAATAAATTCATCTCAATACCAACAATGGTCAGACTGCCATCCAATAAACCGCTGCCAACTAATTCATGCAATGAATAATCGATGCCATCTTTTGTGGCAATCGGTGTACTGCCGCCTCGTACAGATCTGATGTAAATTACTTCACCGTCGGCAGGTGAGACGATGATGCCGTCCGTTTTTGGGGGGATCCGCTCCGGGTCCCGCCAAAATTGTAAAAACAGAGCCGATGCTGCAAGAAAAAGAGCCAGCCCGATTTGGCCAAACAGGCATAGCGCAAGATAGGAAAGCGTGCTTTTCCCGGGATATATCCACACAAAGGGTATCGCGGCAATCAGGGCTGCTATCAGGGCACCTTCACGGATGGATGTGAATTGAATATTCCATTTTTTGCTGATGAGGAACATGACAATCATGGATATTACAAATCCTGAAAATGCAAATGCTATCCACATAATCAAAACCCTCTCCTGACCGCCAGGTAAGGTATCAGGCATAATTCCATCAAAAAGGGCAGAGGATCATCTGTGCAGAAGACAGCGTCGCGGCTGCCTTTGACCGAGCCGAGGTAATCACCTATAGATAAATTCCCGCGGATGATCTCCAGGAGCGCGGTCGGCAGGTCGGTGGCTAAATGGATCCATTTGACACCTTCTGTAAATTTTCCGGAAACATAGGGTTCCCCAACCATGTCAGCATAGGCAAAATATGGAAGATCGACGCCAGCCTCGATGGAAAGGGTATGCCAGCCCCATAAGCGAGGATTAACTTCGAGAAATTCGAAGCGGGAATGGAGGGGATTGTACATAAACTCCACTTCCGCCAGGCCTGTATAACCCAAATTGGACAACAGCCTGGTAGAAAGGCATTCCAATTCCGGCAGGTCAGTACTGACCGCATAAGTACTGGCCTTTCCAAATTCCATCGGGTGCTGGCGTAAACGCCTGGCTGCATAACCGGTGAGCGGAAAACCTTCCTTGAAATATCCGAAATAAGAATACAGGTTACTGGCCCCGCCGGGGATTAAAGATTGAATAATGATCTCTCCTGGATCCATTATCCCGGCCATATTTTGGTAAACAGCTGATAATTCTGAAAAAGAATTAGCCCTGTAGGCTTTCTTCTTGGTTTTGGAAACCAGATGGGTGGTGATAGCCGGTTTAACGACGAGGGGGTATTCCATATCCACTAAGTGAAGATCACCAGGACTCTTCAGTGTGATTGTTTCAGGGATTGGGATTTTTCGCTCACTGGCCAGTGCATGTGTCAGCCTCTTATCGTATAAGTGGCGGGTAATTTCCCATGGCGGAACTGAAACAATATAGTTTTCAGAAAGTTGGTCACGGTTCTGGGAAAATATTCTGACCTGTTCATCTGTGCTGGCAAACAGGACACTGCCCCGGATTTCTTTTCTGACTGACAGCTTGTTGATAAAAGATACGAGACGTGCATCATCAGTCTCAGCCGGACAGTTAAAAAAGCGCTGGATATATTTTGAGTAACTCGTGATGCATGGTTCAGAGTCCAGGCTGAAGACGGGAATACCATGGCGGCCGAGGTTTCGGGCTGCGCCAAGACTGGCATAATGGCCTCCAGCGATCAATGCTCCGGGTCTTTTGATGTAATTATGCATAGGTTAATCCGTTCATCACCATTTATAAAATTTACCGGTAGAAGTTTCTTATTGTTTGAACGACGTGATTAATTTGTTCTTCACTCAGCTCAGGGTAGATCGGTAATGCCAGGGTTTCCTGGGCTGCTTTCTCCGCATTTGGCAGGCTGCCCTGCTTGTAACCTAGAGATTCGAAACATTCCTGAAGATGAAGCGGGACCGGGTAATAAATCTCGGTTTCAACCTGGTGCAGCTTAAGATATTGCATTAAGTCCTTCCGCCGCGGGACACGCACCTGGAATAAATGGTAAATGTGGCGTCCGAATTGTTTGTCTGTTGGCAGCACGACGGGAAGGTCAGGAGCAGCACTTGTATCTACACCGGACAGTTCAGCATCTATGAATAATTTCCGGTAGAGTGCTGCGTTCCGCCGGCGTGCAGTGGTCCAATTTTCAAGGTGTTTGAATTTGGCATTTATTATTGCAGCTTGAAGCGCATCCATCCGGAAATTGCCGCCTACCGCCTGGTTGTAATATTTTGGCCGATGCCCATGATTGCGCAGCAGCATAACCCTGTCTGCCACGGCTGGATCATTACTGACCACCATGCCGCTGTCTCCGGCTCCGCCCAGATTTTTGGACGGAAAGAATGAGAAGCATCCAAGGACGCCCAAGGAGCCAGCCCGCTGCCCGTGGTATTCCGAACCAAGAGCCTGGCATGCATCCTCGATGACATACAGGTGATGTTTTGCGGCGAATTGAAGGACCGGATCCATATCAGCCATTTGACCCGCAAGATGGACTGGCAGGATTGCACGGGTATTGGATGTTAAGGCGGATTCTAAAGAACCGGTATCCAGGTTGAGCGTGTCAAGGTCGATGTCAACAAAGACAGGCCGGGCACCCAGGCGGGCGATGGAGCCGGCTGTGGCAAAGAACGAATAGGCAGATGTTATGACATCATCCCCGGGTTTTATGCCAATTGCCATCAGGGATACGAGTAATGCATCAGTACCGGATGAAACTCCTATTCCAAATTTGCACTGCGAATAGGCTGCAATCTCGTTCTGCAAGGCTTCTACTTCTGGACCAAGGATGAAGTGCTGCGACTCCATGACTCTATCGATCGAGGCATGAATTTCTGAACGGATTGAAGAATATTGTGTTTTCAAGTCCAGGATTGGAACGACGGGTTCAGTCGACATGATCACCTTCCTTATTTGAGGGGCAATTCTTCTGCCAAATCCAGGCATATTAAACGGCCATTTTCCAATTTGTATTTCCACTGGCTCTCCGGGCAAAGCATCAAGCCGCTGCTATCAGGCGGAAGAAGGCGGAACCCATGCCGGCTCATCCAGCCTTTTTGTTCAGCCGGTACACCCAGCATAAGGGCGTAATCCGGAACATCCCCGCGGACTACTGCGCCTGCGCCTATGAACGCATATCTTCCGATGACAGCGCCGCAAACGATGGTGGCGTTTGCACCAATCGTAGCTCCCTGCCTGATGATTGTGGATTGGTATTCGTTTTTCCGGTTGATCTGAGAACGAGGATTGACCACGTTGGTCAATACACAGGACGGGCCAAGAAATACATCATCTTCAATGATGACCCCTGTGTAGACAGACACATTGTTCTGAATTTTCACGTTGTTCCCGATCACGCAATCAGATGCAACGAAAACATTCTGCCCGATTGAACAATTGCAGCCAATCCTGGCGTTTGGCATGATGTGACAGAAATGCCAGATCCTGGTGCCAGAGCCAATCAGCGCACCGTCATCCAGGTAACTGGAGGGATGAATATAATAATCAGTCATAAAGACCTCCTGGAAACGCCGGTTCAGGCTGGAGAAACTGCGATTTTCCGAGGAGAATAGGATGGGTAAGGCTGTCGAGCTCTGAAATTGGTGTTGAACGTATGCGGGAGGTTAATTCGATGGATGGGCGGGCATCATTGATGCCATACCCATGGCCTGCAAGTATTTTTTCGTAAACACGGGTGTGAAGATCGGTAAAACCTTCGGAGAATTCCACTTCCTGGTCATCGACTGTGATTGACCGGAAGGTGTTTCCTTTCCAGCCGGGATTTGCCAGAGCGATATCAGCTGGATTAACAGATAGGTACCAGCTGACGCGGGCACGTTCCAGCTCGATAAAGCCTGACATCCGGTATGGATCACTGTGATAAAGCCGGATGTCACCGGCTGGACCAAAGAGCCACATCAGAAGGTCGAAAAAATGAATTCCAATGTTGGTGGCAACACCGCCTGACTTTTCAAGCTGGCCTTTCCATGACACGTGATACCAGTTACCGCGGCCGGTAATATACGTCAATTTAACTTGATGACCTTTGGAGGCCTGTTCCTGGAGTTTCTCTTTCAATTTAATTAATTCCGGATGCACACGCAGCTGGAGGATGGTATTGATACGATGATCACTTTCCTGCTCCATCTCCTGCAAAGCGTCCAGGTTCCATGGGTTGATCACAAGCGGTTTCTCGCAGATCACATCAGCACCAAGGCGCAAACCCAAACGGCAATGAGCATCATGGAGATAATTAGGTGAACAGATACTGACATAATGCACCTGTTCAGATTGTGAGCCACGGCGGAGTTTTTCCAGGTGCCTGTCAAATCTTTCGATCTCGGTAAAAAATTTGACATTGAAATCGAATTGGTCAAGAAGGCCAACAGAATCTTTGGGGTCAACCGCAGCAATCAACTTATTGCCAGTATCCCGAATGGCTTTAAGGTGTCTCGGTGCGATATAACCTCCTGCCCCGATCAAAGCAAAATTCTTTTGTTTTACCAATAAATCAGTCATTTTGACCTTGCCTTTTTTACGAATAAATAAGAATAAGTGTAAAAATTGACTTATAAGAAGTAATTCCAGAAGTCTTCAATCATGTTTTAGCCGATTCCTTATCAGC
>CAZBRI010000099.1:0-8880 GCA_964494055.1 uncultured Anaerolinea sp. | reverse complement strand
AAACCATTCCGCCGGCCAGGCAAGCGCCAGACCCAAAACCGCCATCAAAGCGCTGAAAAAATACAGCAGCGGGTGAACATACACACTCAGCTGATCCAGGAAGGGTACTTTTTTTTGCAGGACTCCCGGGGCAGCAGACAGGCGCATTGCTGGTTTAAACACCAGGATCCGGAGTAAATATCTCCCTGTAACGATCAACAGGATGCCAATCCCGAGCACGATATGAATCAGAAGGGGTATGGTCTTTCCTTCTGCTGGCGAGGTCTTTCCAAGGCTGCTAAGACCGATACCAAAAGTAATAAAAACCATTGCTGCCATCAGCCAGTGCAGGAACACCCATAAAGATCGAAAACGCTTTTTTGAATTCATATTTTAAGTAACAATAAGTATACCGTAATGACCAAAATACAAAAATAAAGTAAATTTTATCGATTGAATATTTTATGTACTTCCTGATTAATTAATTACATTTACAACTGAGAGCGCAGGGTTCGCGGATTAGAACTGCATGGAAATAAAATCTCAATTTCTTTGCGTTCCCAGCGTACTCTGCGGTGTTAATTCTTACCAGAATAATCCCTTAAATAAATTCTACCGGGGATTCCCCTGCATTTCTAATGATCATTCTGCAAAGAGGTCACAGGACTTACTTTTCCCCTTCCATGAACCCCATGGCCCGTTCTGCCATGGCCGTGATGGTCAGGCTGGGGTTAACCCCGACGTTCGCCGGAATGGCAGATCCATCCATCACGAACAAGCCCGGGTAACCAAATACCTCGTGTTTCGCATCGATCACCCCCTGTTCAGCATCTGCCCCCACCGGGCAGCCGCCCAGGATGTGCGCAGTGACGGACATATTAAAGACACTCTCCAGAAGGGCATTATGCGGGATCCCGCCCGATATTTGGGCATAGGTTCGGGCTGCAACGTTGGCTTCCGGGATGTATGTCGGTGTCGACTTGCCCGAAGGTGTCTGAGACAGGAGACCAGACCTGAAACCGCTCATAAGGCTTCTGCTCCAGCGGAATGCCATTTGATTATCCAGGCTCTGCATGGTTGAGATCAGCGTGATACGTTTATGCCAATCTTTTCTTACGCGCAGGGAGGCAGTTGCTTCCAGCGGGTGAACAATAAACTGCAGCAAAGTCTTAAGAGCCCGCAGCCATGGCTTCCCTCCGTCCATCAATGGCCCTGAATAAAGCTTCATAAACCAGTAACTGGCCGGCAGCCTGTTCTGCGTGATATGAGTGTGGTCATTGGCATGGAAATCAGACGAGATCGCCGGCCCAATGCTCATATCCACGGTTTTATCGGTTGAAAGCACACCGGTAATCGCCTCGGAATTGGTTCGGACCTTCTTCCCCAGCATTTTGGACAGCCCTGGCAGCAGACCCTTCTCCCTTGAACGGAAAAGAAGCTCCAGTGTTCCCAGCACCCCCGCCGCCAGGATCACACGCCTGGCAGAAAGCGGCGGGTATTTCTCACCTGTCAGGGGATTAACCATGGTCAGCTCATACCCACCCTTCACCGGGCGGATCGCATTCACTTTTCGCTCTGAAAAGATCTCTGCCCCGAGTTTCTCAGCCAGGTAGAGATAATTCTGATCCAGCGTGTTTTTCGCCCCGTTCGGGCAGCCCGCAAGGCAGGCACCGCATTCAATGCAGCCGCTTCGTACTGGTCCTTCCCCATTGAAAAACGGGTCAGGCGTGTTCTCCGCTCCAAAAAAGATCCCGAGCGGCACCGGTCCGGAAGTCCCGCCAACCCCCAGGGTTTCAGCGGTCCTTTTTAAATATTCATCCTGCAGGTGAGATGTGGGACAGGTTACCCTGCCCAGCATGCGCGCCGCTGTTTGATAATGCGGCCGCAGCTCTTTCTCCCAGTCATGGCCTGTAGCAGCCCAAACCGGGTCCTGGTAAAAAGGCTTTTTGGGTTCCAGCAGCACCGCCGCGTACACCAGGCTCCCGCCGCCGACTCCCACCCCGCCCACAATGTTGACATGCTGGAAAAAGCGCTGCGTAAAGAAACCCTTCATGCCCAGCGACGGCATCCAGAACAGGTGCTGGGGCGACTCTATCGCCTTTTCCATATCAGACCGCGATACCCGCCTTCCCATCTCCAGCACCGCAGTCCGCTGACCTTTTTCACTTAACCGCAGGGCAGCCACGCTCCCGCCAAAACCAGAACCTACCACGATCGCATCGTAATCTATCATCTCAGCCTCTTCCGCTGACTTTTTTCAGGGTAAACGGGAAGGCAAACCCGCGCAGACCGGGGATATTTGCCATGGTCATTCCCAACAAATTGTTTTCATCCATTCTGCGCAGCTCATCCACGATATACATCCATGGAAAAGGGCTGCCAGGCAGATAATGCAGCGCTAATCCGTTCTGCGCATCCAACATCGATGGACAATGGACCACCTTCATCGGGAATTTTTCGCTGAAAACCCCTGTCCGGCAAAGGATATTGACTGCGCTGCCATCCTCGAAAAACTCCTTGCCCCACCAGCCCCCCAGCCCGCTCATGGAAAGCGCTGGACCTGCTGAACTTCTCAGCCAGCCCGGCCCAACAAATGCCGCCCGGTACGCGCCCGGCAGAGATTCAACAACCGGTACTGGCAGGCTTTTGAAGAGTTCTCGAAATTGTTTAATGGGCATAGTGTTCAATTTATTTTCCTGGTTTTCCATGGAACTGCTTCCTTTTCCAACAAATATATTGAATTGCAGAATAATAACACTACTAATGAAAGTTATAAAACCTATATTTGCTCAACATTTTTCTGGGAATATTCAATGGTTGATTCTTTACAATTATCAAAAATAATGGGGTTTTATACTCACAGAATGCAGCTATGATAAAATTTCCCACATAAACAGCAAATGAATAATTTGTTTTAAAAGTTACTTAGGGTGAATTTTAAAAATACAATCCGGCTTGCCAGGAGAAAACACTATTTTGGAAAAGATAATCAAGTATTGCGACGCAGTTATAGAATCAGCCTGGCTCATGGCATTGATCGTTACTCCGTTATTCTTCATGATAGAAGCTTTCAGGGTCTCTGAACCGATAAAAATTTATGTTTTCCAATCAATAACCTGGGTAGGCACAACTGCCTGGATAATCAAGGGTTTATGGTTTTTAACCTCAGGAAACTTAAAAAGTATTTTTGCTAATAAAATCAACTACCGTGAATTACTTCTCAAGCCATTTCATAATCGCCCAATCCTTGTTATTGTAGCCGGCCTTGTTTTTGGTTATATTTTGTCTACAGTCTTCTCAATCTCCCCGCTTGCAAGCCTGACAGGAACTTACACCCGGCTGGACGGCTTGATAACACTCTTCACCTATCTTATTTTTTTCTTACTAATATTATTTAATTTAAACAGTCGAGAACAGGCAGAACGGATTATTTTAGTACTGGCTGCCGTGTGTTTTTTCATTGATGGTTATGCCATCTTGCAGCATTTCAAACTGGATCCTTATTCATGGCCGAAATTCGAGGCAAACTCACGCATTGTATCTACTTTTGGTCATCCAATTTTCGCAGCAGCATTTTTAGGCATAGCAACATTCTTGATTCTGCCGCGTGCATTTTTTTCTGTTCAATCTTTTTTTCAATTCACTGATGGTTCACATCTGCCAGGAAATAATGATAAGCCAAAACTTAGAACGGGAAAAGATTTCAGAATTGGTATGGCTGCCCAGCCAATTCTCTACATTCTAATTTGCCTGCTCAATCTGGCTGCGATTTGGTTTACTGTCAGCCGCGGTCCGCTGCTTGGATTAATCTTTGCTTCTGCCTGCTTTCTGGTATTATTTTTTATTAAATCGCAATTGAAAAAGATTTTATACATCAGCCTTGCTCTTGGGGTTTTGCTATTTTCCTTTTTAGTGATCATTAATATTTCAGAAGGCCCGTTAAAAACATATCGAGACAATCCTTTTATTGGACCTCTCGGCCACCTCTTTGATGCAGAAGCTGGCAGCGGTCAAACACGTGTGTTAATTTGGCAGGGTATGGCAAAGCTGACTGGTCAACATCCAGCATTGAGTTTCGTCAATCAAACTACAGATATATTTAATTCTATACGCTGGCTGGTTGGTTATGGTCCAGATTCGTTAATATATGCTTATGAAAGTTTTTATGATCCACAGGTCTATGTTTTAGAAGCACCAAATGTGATTTATGACAGGGCACATAATCGTTTTTGGGATCTATTCGGTTTTTACGGCATTCTTGGAATAATTACCGAATATTCACTTTACTTAAGCTTGATTTTTATCGCTTTACGTAAATTGGGTTTATTCATTTCTGAACACAGCCAAAAACTATACTGGGGTTTTTCAATTTTTGGTGGTCTTGCTGGTTTTGTCTTACCTTTATTATTTGCTAAACCAGAATATATTGGAATTTCGATCCATCTCGGACTATTAACCGGCCTGATTGTTGTTATCTTCCAAAACATTTTTTTTCCATCATTAATAACAAAAACGGGCACCTATGGTTCCTATTTATTTTCCCTGGGTTTACTTTCTGCATTAATATCTCATTATATTGAATTATCAACAGGAATATTAACAGTCACATCCAGTCTTCTGTTTTGGATTATTTCAGCACTATTGCTTGTCTCTGATCGAATTTTCGTTAATAATCCTGAACCTGTTAAGGAGATCCAGAATAATAATTCCTTGATAACTGAATTCAGACTTACAGCGATTAACATATTGATCCTGAGCTCAATATTATTAACCTTTGGATCCGGATTCATAATCAATTCGCAAAACAGTTCTTCTGTATCAGAAGTCCTGGCTAACGGCCTAATAACTATTCAAAACCCTGTCACACATACATCTTATGGTTTATTAATACTGATTTTTATTGGCTCAATTATTGGTGCAATAATTTTACAAATAACTGGCCCGGGACAAAAAATTAATTGGAAAAATGTACTTTATTCAATTGGAGCGGCTCTTTTTCTATTTACTGTCTTTATTTTCCTTTGGGCGGGGCAGCTCACGAACATCCAACAAAACACTTTTTTAGGTAATGATGCTTTATTAATAATTAATCAATGGAAATCACTTCCAATTTCATTATTTATCGTTCTCTTTATTTTATTATTGGTTTTAGCTCTTTTCATTTCTATTGCCAAATCCCCGGTGGAAAAGAACAACTCAAAAACACATATGACAAAAGTAAAAATATCAAGACAGACAGATTTCCTGCCAATTTTTTCCTGGTTAATTATTAGTTATCTTTCCGTAATAATCATTATATTTCTGGTAATAACTTTAAATTTGATGCCGATTCAAGCTGATATTTTATATGAAAAGTTATGGATAAATACAAACTCAGGAAATTTGAATTTTTCTACTTTGATATATGATAAATTAACAGAACTCTCACCGGCGGTTCCAGATTATCAACGTTTTGCATATCAACTTTACATGGCGAGGATTACCAATTCTACGGTCAATAATGAAAAAGAGTATTTTTACAAAACTGGTATCGAAAAATTAAAGACTGCGATTAAGCTGGAACCTTTATTTGTATATAATACTGAGGCAATAGCAGATTTTTACCGGATGGGAGGGGAAATTACAAACAATCCTGCTGAGAAAAATATCCGTTATTATTTCTCTGACATGAATTATGCCGCTGCAGCAAAAATCAAACCAGGCCGCGTGGATTACTGGTTAGGATGGGCCAGTTTATGTGCCGAAAAAAGGGACATTATTTGTGCCCAGGAGAAAATTGATTCTGCCCTGGCTGCAAATAACCATGATGTCTCGATTTCTCAATTTACAGGCAATTTATATTCAGATTATGCACTCAGCCTGGAAGATTCAACCCTGCAAAATGAAGCATTTGGAAAGGCCTTAAGCGCTTTTGAATCTGAGGCAGATATCCTGCTTCAAGCAAATAAAAATCCTGAGTCTGCGTATGTCAGCATAGCGAATGTTTATTCAAACGTAAACCAATATGAACAAGCTCGAACTACATTACTCACGCTTATAAATAATTCCAATAAAAATAAATATATTATTGATTGGAAAATTTACTTTCAAATTTCCGAATTATCCGGTAAATTAAATGATCCGATTATGCAGCGAGAATATCTTCAAAAAGCATTGGAAACATCTCCATCAGATCAACAGGCAATTATTAAGGACCTTCTTAAAAAAATATTACCCTGAAGTGTTATGGAATTTCCATACGATTATTTTGGAAATCATTTGATCCCACCATGATTTTTTATTTACATCCAAAAAATCTATTGTATTCGCACAATGAGTCCTTTTTCTCGTAATTATTATTTTTTGTTAAAATTTCTCAATGCCGGAAAGACTTTCAGGTGATAAAAAGAAATTAATTATTCTCTTTTTTAGGATTTTTCCACAAAGGATTATTGAAGTCAATTATTTAATTCTTTTGTCGTTATATTCGTTATGATAAAATTTTCAACAATTGAATTTATATAATTGTAAAAATTATCGAATTGGTTATTATTTGGGGACAATATTATTAACAATTTTTCCAGGAGCATATTTTTGAGCAAGATAAGTAGATTTTGTGATTCAATAATTGAATCTGCCTGGTTATTAGCACTAATAATAACACCAATATTTTTTATGGTTGAAGCTAACCATAATTTTGAATTGCCCAAAATTTATATTTTTCGATCTATTATTTGGTTTGCTGTCACGGCCTGGGTAATAAAAGCTTTATTTATGGGGTATTTTCAACCGAATAAATATTCTCTAAATAAAAAACAATTTTTCCAATCAATAAAATTAAGTGTTATTTTTGAAAATCCTGTTTTGTTTTTTACCATAGGACTATTCTTCGTATACCTGGTCTCTTCAAGCTTATCAATTTCTCCTAGAACTAGTTTTCTTGGTATTGAACCAAGGCTGAATGGGTTTATCACTATCATTACTTACTTGATGTTTTTTGCAATTCTCGTTGGAAACATAAAGAAACAAGAACAATTTGACAGAATTGTAACAATAATAACCTTGGATTGTTTTCTTATCGACGGATACGCTTTACTACAGTATTTACACCTGGACCCTTTTTCATGGCCAATCGTTGAAGGAAGTTCACGTATTATCTCCACAATCGGACAGCCCATTTTTACTGCTGCTTTTTTAGCAATGGCCTCTTTTCTAATTCTTCCAAATGGAATCAATTCTGCTAATAAATTCTTTTTATCATTTCAATCTTCATCCCATCCCAATAAAACAGATTATGCATTAAGTAAAAAAGAAAAAAGCGGAAAAACAAAGAGCTTAATTGATTTTTTACTCTATATTTTCATTTTTATATTTAACCTTGTTTCCATTTGGTTTACAGTCAGCCGAGGACCAATTCTTGGATTGATTTGCGGATTAGTTTGTTTTTTTATTCTATATTTATACATATTTCGCTCAAAAAAACTGCTAGTTTCCACCATTATTTCAATTCTGATCATTCTCTCCTTTTTGGCGATATTAAACATACCAACTGGACCTCTTCAATCATTAAGAGATAAGTCAGTTGTCGGCCCCCTTGGACATTTACTTGATACACAAACGGGAACAGGTCAGACACGCGTTCTAATTTGGCAGGGGATGGCAAAATTGACAGCATTACACCCCCCTCTTGAGTATCCCGATCATACTGTTGACAACCTTAATCCCATACGCTGGTTGACCGGTTATGGATCAGATACACTCGCCCTGGCATTTGAAGGTTATTACAATCAACAAATGTATTTGTTAGAATCTCCCTTTGCTATATACGACCGTGCTCACAACCGTTTTTGGGATGTATATTATTTTTATGGAATATCAGGAATATTAGCAGAATACGGGCTTACGATAAGTTTGATTATGCTTTGTCTTCAAAAGCTTGAATTAATCATAAATAATAAAGATAAATATTGGTTCTGGTTCTTATCCGTTTTTGGAGGATTATCAGGCATATTAATTCCTTTTATCATTTCAAAACCTGAGTTTATAGGAATTTCTTCACATCTCGGAGTCATGCTTGGATTAATTGTAATTATTATCCAAAACATATTATTTCGCTTTAATTTTTCAAAAACAGAAGATTGTAATCAAAAACTGATAATCATTGGTCTTCTTGCTTCTTTAGTAACACACCATATTGAGTTATCAACAGGAATCCTTACAATCACTTCCAGTATATTATTTTGGGGTATATCTGCTTTGGTGCTGGTATTTGACAAAATTATCCCTGAAGAGATGCATCTATCAAATAATACTTCCACGCTATACGATCGAACCGGGTATGGAATTATTGTGATACTTCTATGTGTAATTATCTTCACTTTTGGATCAAATTTTATTGTAAATTTTCAAGCTCAAGTTGAAACTTTTTCAATTATGCGCGATTCCCTGCTATCCATTTCGATTCCCGTTTATCATTATTCGCCTGGAATATTCCTTCTATTGATTGGTACCTTGGTTTTCGGTGCTTTATTATTACAAAATCAAAAACAGGTTTCATGGCAGCAATTTTTCAATTACTTTATTTCCGCAATAACAATTGTATTTGTTTTTTCATTTTTCCTTTTATTAATTCGGGCGGCACAACTCATCGAGCCTGATCAAGTGATAAATGGTGAAACAGCAGTCCTGGGCAAAATTTCGAATTGGAACTGGTTAACAACCTCAATATTTTTATCAATATTCTTTTTTCTGATTTTATTAGCCCTAATTTTGTTTTACCATTCTTCATCCAATTCACAAAATTCTGACAAGTATATTTTTTTAAAAAAACAAAATAAAAACCCATTACAATTGATCGTTATGTTTTGTTTGTGCGAATTCCGGTGATGTCGCACACCTATTCCGGAGCATGTCGCACAGTCA
>CAZBRI010000098.1:0-8909 GCA_964494055.1 uncultured Anaerolinea sp. | reverse complement strand
ATAACTGATCATGAAAAATCTTATTCATGATCAGTTATGTTTGAGTTGATACTGGTTATAAAGAATAACATGCTGGAACAAGAAATGGTCCAAACCTCAGTTGCAAAGCAGCTCAAGCCATTTTTTAATACAGCACAAAAGCCTGAAATCAAACGACTTGACCACCCCATCCAACGCATCCATCAATCACTTGCCACTTATGAAACACGTCATGATATGAACAATCAAGATTTTGAACGCAAATTCAAAAGCAGGCGGAAATAATGCAATTGTGGGCTATCTCGATTTTTAGATGTAAATTGAAGCCTTTCGGCAAATCGAATCCCAGCACACTTTATTGAAGGAAGCAAAACTCATATAAGAATTATTTGTTATTGATATATACTCTACTGAGCTGGTTTTGAACCGCTTTCATTAGAGACTCGGTACAAGACATCCTAATCAAAAAAATTCACTCGTCCAATAAAAAAAATGATTAAGCTAACAAGAGCAGCATTGAAAAATATCGTGCAGTTTTTAATACCAAAGAAATTGATTACCGACTGGTTGAAGCACCATTTTCTAAACGCCTCATATGTTTTATCAAATTTTTTGATACAAGGAAGAATATGACGAGATAAACAATTCCACCAAATAATACCAAGAGTAAATCATCAAAATTAAATCTATTCCTAATTAAGAAGATTTTAAAAATACTTTGAAAGAAGTAGAATTATTTTGGGACTCTCCGATTAATACTCCCGAAGGTGATCGACTGGATGTACTGGCAACTTGAGTTGTAATATACGAGACTGAATATTACCCTATTTCAATTAATGATGTCCTTGAAATAAAAAAATGAAATTTTGGCGATTTTTGGCAAAAATTTCATTAATTAGAACAATTTTTCGAATTAATTTGAAAAATGAGCACTTATTGCAAGTCCCATCGCCCGCTCAATATAACAAAGTGAATGGATTATTTTCAAAAAACCCCTCCTACTGGGGTTTTTATAATTTTTTTATCAGCCTTCGCTGCTTTATATCTTAATTTGATAGTTTGGATTGAATTGATAAAATTCAATTAGGTATTCAATCTCCCTTTCATACACATCTCTAACACACTGGAACTTGACAACCCTGTAAGGCCTTGATATCATCAACTTACTTACCGCTCGGTAAGTAATATCAAGCCAATAAGGAAATAAACATTATGGACGATAAAACTCGCAACAAATTATTACTCGTGCTTTTTCTCGGGGTGCTCATGGGTGCGCTGGATATTGCCATCGTTGCCCCGGCTCTGCCATCCATTCAAAAATTCTTTGGGGTTGGTGACCGCATCCTGGCCTGGACGTTTACGATCTATGTTCTTTTCAACTTGATCAGCACACCGCTGATGGCAAAGTTATCCGACACATTTGGCCGGCGCTCAATTTACACCCTGGATGTAACCCTTTTCGCCATCGGGTCAATCATCGTCGCCCTATCCCCTTCAAACCTGTTCGGCGTTTTATTGTTCGGACGCGCGCTGCAGGGCTTTGGAGCTGGCGGTATTTTCCCGGTTGCCAGCGCTGTGATCGGTGATACTTTTCCCCCGGAAAAACGCGGCGGCGCATTGGGGCTTATCGGCGCTGTCTTTGGCCTGGCCTTCCTGGTCGGACCAATTTTAGGCGGCATTATCCTGTCGGTCACAGGTTGGGAATGGTTGTTCATTATCAATTTACCCATCGCAGCGATCGTGATCATCATGGGCTGGCGTTTGCTGCCTGTCACCCACCGCGAGAAAACCCTTCCATTCGATTGGGCAGGAATGCTATCTCTTGGCACCATGCTGGCTGCGCTTTCAATTGGGATCAATCAAATCAATGTCAAGGATTTCTTCAGCAGCCTGGTTTCGCTGAATGTCTGGCCATTCCTGCTGACCGGTATTGTTTTACTATTCATCTTCCCGCGCATTGAGAAGAAAGCCGTTGACCCGATCTTAAATCTGCGGTTGTTCGAAAGCCGCCAGACTGTTCTGACCAGCATTTTATCCGCTGGAGCAGGCTTAGGAGAATCCGGCATGGTTTTCATCCCAGCCCTGGCTGTTGCCGCCCTGCCAACGATCATCAACACCAAAAATGCCAGCTATTTACTGATGCCGGTTGTTCTGGCAATGGCAGTCGGCTCCCCGCTGGTCGGCCGATTATTAGATAAATTCGGGTCGAAAATCATGGTCTTTGGCGGAACCCTGCTGCTGGCCATTGGAATGAGCATGCTCAGCAGCGGTGCACTGATCTCCAGCCTGTGGGGATTCATCGCATCGGCTGCCGTGATCGGGTTAGGGTTATCTTCCCTGCTGGGTGCGCCGATGCGCTACATAATGCTGAATGAAGCCTCAGCTGCCGACAGGACCTCTGCCCAGGGTTTGATCTCCCTATCCACAAGTGTCGGTCAATTGACCAGCAGTGCGCTGGTCGGCGCGGTGGCTGCCTCCATGGGCGGCGGCGTCAAAGGCTATGGCACCGCGTACATGGTGATCGGCGTATTTGCCGGCCTGATGGTGTTGCTGACTCTTGGATTGAAAAATCGGCAGCAGGAACTGAGCATGGTAGAACAACATGCCCAGATGAGTCCGGCCGCAGATTAATCATTTATAATCTGCCCTCCCTGGTACTCACTTAATCTACCAGGGAGGGCATTTACAATTATGATCACATCAGAATTGAGTTTACGCGAGAGAATCCTGGCCGCGGCAAAAAGCCTGTTCATTCAACATGGTTATCACGGGTTGGCAATGCGCCAAATTTCAGAAGCAGTCGGCGTCTCAAAACCGGCTGTCTATTATCATTTTAAGGATAAAGAAGAACTTTTTGTTGCCATTATCACCAGTAATTTGAATGAGATCGAAAAGAACATTGACCTGATCAATACCAGGTCAATACCTTGCAGCAATAAAATTGCCTTATTTATAGAATATGTTTTACATGAGCCGACAGAACAGCGCGCGATCATCCGGCTTGCCAGCCAGGAAATGACCCAGTTGAGTGCAGAGACCCGCCAGAGTTTCGGCGAATCTTATCACCATCAATTTATCGGGAAACTGCAAAAATTAATTCAGGATGGAATTGACTCGGGGGAATTTCGCCCGATGGATCCGGCTGTTGCCACCTGGGCATTACTTGGAATTATGTACCCGTACTTTTATCCGGCAGGAACAGGCGCTAAACCAATCACTTCCGAAACCATTCAACAGATTATCATTACATACCTGAACGGTGTGAAAAATCCAGAGTTATGACAATAATGGTCAATTTTAGAAATTGATGATTTCTTTCTGCAATAAATTTAATCGGATGTACACCATTTTGAAATAATCGGCATTGCTTGACATGAGAAAAATTAACAAGTAAAATAACAAGCCTTAGTTTGCCAAAAGTATTCTTTTTCTGGCAGCAGGGTTCTTGATCGGCGACGTCGCCAAGTGGCAAGGCAAGGGTCTGCAAAACCCTTATTCATGGGTTCAAATCCCATCGTCGCCTCAATAAAAATAGACCGGATTAACCGGTCTATTTTTTATTTTAATTGATTTATTCAGCAGCTTTCAGATGATCACACACAGCGGATAAAGCGCCGCTTCCCTACTTGCAATACCCCTGCGTGCGGTAGAACAGCATCCGCTTTTTCGAGAACTTCACCGTCCAAACGGACGCCTTTTTGATCGATCATGCGCCGGCCGTCTGATTTGCTGGCTACCAAACCCGAAGCCATAAGAATATCCAGAACTGTCTGCCCGGGAGTCATTTTAAATTCGGGCATTTCTTCGGGGACAGAACCCTGCTGGAATAACCGGACAAATGCTTCCTGAGCTTTATCAGCATCCGCCAGGCTGTAATAGGTGGATGTCACCTCGTGGGCAAGTTTCATCTTGGCATCACGCGGGTGCAGGCTGCCGGATTTTATTCCTGCTTCAAATGTGCTGATCTCAGCCGGCAGCCAACGGGTGACCAGGCGGGCAAATTGGCCCATTGCAGAATCCGGAATCGACATCACTTTGCCATACATATCTTCAGCTGTGGAATTTAGGGGTATGTGATTGCCCAAAGATTTGCTCATCTTCACCACGCCATCTGTACCTGGCAGGATGGACATAATGATGCCGATATTGGGTTTTGCATCCAGGGATGTCATGATCTTGCGTGCAGCGGTCACGATATTGAACAACTGGTCGGTTCCGCCAACCTGCACATCTGTTTTCAGGGCAAACGCATCATAACCCTGCATGATTGCATAAAAGAATTCATGCAGGTAAACCGGATCATCTGTGTCCCAGCGTTTACGGAAAGCTTCTCGTGTTAGAAATTGTTGAATAGTGAAATTCGATGCCAGCTTGATCAAATCAGCAAACTTCAATTCCTGCAGCCATTCGTGGTTATAGCGGATGGTCGTCTTCGACTGATCCAGAACACGAAATGCCTGTTTTGCGTATGAGCTGGCATTCTCCAGCGTTTGTTCCTGCGTCAGCAATGGACGCAGTTTATCTTTATCGGACGGATCACCGATCAGGGATGTATATGTACCGATGAGGAAGACAACTTCGTGACCCAGGTCCTGGAACTGACGTAATTTTCGCATGGTAACAGTATGGCCGATGTGCAGATCAGCAGTCCTCGGATCATAACCACAATAGATCCTTAGTTTTCTGCCTTCTTTTTCGGCATCAATCAACCGTTGACGCAGCTCTGTTTCCATTGTCTTCCGCAGACTTTCATCACCATATTCTGTTCCCTGCATCAACAATTCAACCTGTTCATTTAAATTCATGGCAGTTCTCCCGAAATTTTCTTTTTTTTCTTGTGGGCTGACCGGTCCAAATTTCTGTTCAATTCTTTTCTAGTTAATTCATTATTGGCCGGGAATAAAAAAACGCGCCTGCTGTGGAGCAGACGCGCATAATTCTCCACAGTTCAGGCTACGATTTAATTTGATAAACAAAGTACCCTGTCAAATTCATTTTTTAATTATACAACAAATTTAATTTCGAGAATAAATTACCTGGCTGCCATTTCGTTCTGTATGAAACAGGCGTGAATTTTGGAGAATGGTATCCATTATTTCGACACCTCTACTGTAACCAGTTTTCCCGCGGACTTCACCCTGGAACTTCATTTCACCCAATGTGGAAAATGAAAAATGAGATCCCCTGGAAAAAACCTGGACAGAGGTCCCCCATCGGATGACGGCTGTACGTACTTCAAGAATATCATCCCAGGCAAATTCAACTTTTCTCAGTCCATTTTCAAACCTAATCGAGTCACCATTGATTTGAATAAAGGATTTTCGATCCATCCAGCTGCCGAGACTCATCGATAATGCAGAAAAGGCAAGCAGCCCGGACAGAAACCAGGCCCAGTATGGGATGACCGACTGCCTGGAAAGGAAAAACAAACCAAGGCAGGCGATCAAAGTGAGCAGCCAGGCATTCAGTTCAGACTGCCTTGATAAAATTTCAGGTTTATAAATTTTTGGTTCAGTCATGCCGGTATTATATCAAGCCCGCTGATATTTATCTATTCTTCCCCGGCGAATTTCAACAGACCGGATCTCCTGGTGAAAACCATGATTGAACTTGCCCTCGCTACCGATTTTAAAAGAAATGGATCGATCCTCATGAGAAATTCGGCAGGCGATATTTTATGATCAAAGAATTCCTGGGCATTATGCAGATGAATATTTATCTGATCTGGAGCGATTGCGCGGTAAATAAACAACGATAGAGGTGAATTCTTCATATCAAAAGCAGTTTCATTTGCCCTGCCGGATTCAAGCAGTTTAAATAAGGCTGAGTTCTGATCGACCCAGCTCGAATCCTCGATCTCAGGCAGGAAATATTCGAGGCGTTTGATCGTCACACCTTCGCGCGGGACATCCCCCATGAAAAGTGATAAAGGCGCATCACCGCCTGTTTCCAGGGCTAATGCCTCGAGAATCGCCGTCCCGAGGATCATAATACCCAGGTACTGCCTGGCAACATGGATGTTATTCCTGGCAATATCTGACATTTTTTCATATTCTTCATTTGATGGAACACCTTGAAACTGGTTGAAGACAGTTTCAGCATTCAAATTATCAAAAAATAACTTCATTTTATGCAGCGCTTCCCGATATGCCCCCATGGTATATACATCTGGAATGCGCAGGGCTGCATTCGTCTCTGGCAGAAGTTTCCAGGTAATATCCAAAAATTGGCCGTGGTCTGCTTCAGCGAAGTTTTCTATATCCTTATTTGCGAACAGGACGGCAGTTTTTATCCCTTCGATCAATTCTTCTGATGAAATATTAAGTTGATGATTTTTTATGACATCTGGAAGCCTGGTCTCAAGACGGTCGAAGTGATTCTTCCCGTCTGCTGAAAATCCTCTAAACGGTATGGTGGCTTCAATGCATATCGTCATCAGTGCCAGCTTTTCAATACTGACTATTTGACCCAGTTCTTTATTCATCACAACCGCACTGAGGAACTCATTTAATGCAGCGACGGAAGAAAGTTTTTGCCCGGGGTGAAGGGCAAAAATATCGAGGGTTAAGTAAAAAAGGGTGTCGGCGGGATCAATTAATTGCTGAATGTAAAAATCTTCCCCATCCTGGACAATATATGGGCTGATCAACTCTCTAATTTGCGGCGAAAAACCCATGTCCACCTGGTAATATACAATGTCGTGGTAAAGCGCTGCAAGACTTACAACAGCATTATTTGGGTCGACAAAGTTGAAGACATGTTCAAGGTTATGGAAATTGCGTGTCTGAACTGTCATTGCACGATGAATCATGATCGAAAGAGATTCCAATTTTCCAAGTGAAACAACAATCTCCAATTCACGGAAACTTTGGGAGAAAATTGTAATCAATTTTTGCACAGTACCGACTTGCATACTTCAACTCCACCGGAATATAACGTTAGGTATTTAAATTAATGGATCAGGTTTTTTGACTCAGGTTGTTTATTCCTATCCAGGTTTAAAACAATGACTCAAATGCTTCTGATGCATGTTCATAATTAAAGTGAAAACCTGCTTCGATCAGCCGGGTGGGCAAAACGTATTGACCGTCCAGTAAAAGCGTACTCATCTCACCCAGTGCCAGTTTTAAAGCAAAAGCCGGAGCTGGTATCCAGTAAGGACGGCCAAGACAGTGCGCTAACTCACGGATAAATAAAGAGTTAGACACCGGGTGTGGTGAGGAAAGGTTGAAAATGCCGCCTGCCTTATCATTCTCCATTAAAAACCTGATTGCTCTCACCTCATCTTCAATATGAATCCATGAAACACCTTGCTTCCCGTTTCCCAGGGGTCCCCCGGCAAACAGACGGACCGGCAGCGCCATGAGTGGAAGGACACCTTGCCTGGCATCCAGAACCAGTGATGTCCGTATCACAACCCTCCGAACCCCGGGAATCTGCTCGATGCTGCTGGTGGAAGCCTCCCATTCTTTGGTCACATTGGCCATGAAATCCTGGCCTGCCTTTCTATCTTCCCCTACAGGCTGAGTGCCCAATGGACCGTAAAAACCAATAGCCGATGATTGCACAAGAACAGCTGGTTTGGTCTTTGTGTTTTTAAATGCCTGGCTGACTATCTGCCCGGCTTTCAGGCGGCTCTGAAGAATATTGGTTTTTCTTTCAGCATTCCAGGGCCAATGCCCGACAGTCTCTCCCGCAAGGTTAACAATGGCGTCCATTGTGTCAAATTTTGCCTGCCAGTGACCTGATATTGCATCATTCCAGGGGATTGTATTAACCCCTTCTGCCAGTTTCTTATCCGGGTTCCTGGTCAAAACCCATACTTTATGCCCATCCGATAAAACAGAATTTGTTAGTGCCGACCCGATCAATCCGGTGCCGCCCAAAATTAATATATTCATTCTAACTCCTATAAAAAAAACCAATTCCAACTAAAATCTTAGGAAAAAAAATTTAATGCTGAAGTATAATTTCTCAAAGTTCAGGAGACGGTATGGAAGCGCTGGTTCTGGTGCTTAATTCTAATTTTGAACCTCTCAATGTCTGCAATATCCGGCGGGCGGTCATTCTTATGCTCTCAGGGAAAGCCGGATTGATCGCAAACGGCCGCGGGATTATTAAAACCGTGTCAACCAATTTTCCAATACCATCCATTATTCGCCTTTCTTCTCAAGTGAATCGTCCCCGCCCGCGGGTAAAACTAACACGCAGGGAAGTTTTTCACAGGGATAATTATACCTGTCAATATTGCGGGAGAAAATTATCCAGTCTGACAATTGATCACATCATTCCCCGCCATCTCGGGGGAAAACACACCTGGTCAAACGTGATTACCGCCTGTGCTTCATGCAATCATCAAAAAGGCGGTAGAAATCTTGAAGAAACCCGTTTAACACTTTTGAGCACACCAAAAGAACCGGCTGCAAACATGAATTATATTTTCGGCGAGCATATCAGGGTATATTCTGATTGGGAGCCGTATATCCGGGGTTGGTAGAGAATTTAATTTCCATTGATTAAAATCAAACATAAATATCGCTAATAATTAAGTGCAGAAAAAAATTTTTTTCCCATGCGGGGGGAAAAAAAGAAAACATTTTTTCCTCAATATAACAATCGACCAAATATATTTCAATTCTCAATAATTTGTTTGGTTAGCCCCTTCAAATTACCTGCCAAACAGAACTTTTCTCTGCACTTGACATAAACCATATCTGAAGGATATAAACTGAGCTAATTATCGTTATCCGGTTCAAACAGGAAATTTTTCACTATGCGCTTGAAAGCAGATCTGACCCTTTTTGCCGTGGCTGTTATCTGGGGAACAGCTTTTATTACCCAGGATGTAGCTGCCCGTTATCACCTGGCTTTTCTATTTAATGAGATCGGAAGAGCGTCGTGTAGGGAAAGAGTGTTCAGAGCCGTGTGGA
>CAZBRI010000097.1:0-8938 GCA_964494055.1 uncultured Anaerolinea sp. | reverse complement strand
GAGTTATGTAATAAGCCAGGCAGTGCATTCACTTAGCAGGCCGATTATGCAGCAAAGGAGGAAAAATGGATAATACAGAGATCATTCTTAACCTGTGGTATGTGTGCGATGAGTGGGGATTTATTTATTCTCTGCGGGCACGGGCATATATCGGCACCGGCTCTTATGCAGAGAAATTGGCATTCTTGCAGAAATTTGCTTCGGTGGATTACCTGATCGCCCGAATTTTCAGCATTCCGGTGCGGTTCCGGATTGACGGCCAGCCGCTTTACCATAAGGATGCCCTGTCACTGCTGAACAGCCCGATCGAATTGTTTGAAGAAGCGTTAAAGGCAATTCAAAGCGACCTCCCGATTCAAACCCGCCTGGATATTCCTCAAAAACCATTGATCTGCCTGACGCCGCTCCTGGGGGATGATAACGGGTATATTGTTCCAAAGATTGACGAGGTTGTTCACATACGCTGATCTGTAGTTAAGGCATTCCCATTCACGCCTTGCCAGGTGTCCGCTCAGGAGGGGTGTGATGGAAAAATCCATTCACGAGGCTGGTTTATGACATTAATCTACGGCAAACCGGGCACCGAACCGGGTGACAAGCAGGTGTACAAAGCGCTGGAAAATCTCCCATCTGAATGGCTGGTTTATGCTCAGCCTAAAATTGTGCTGGGTACTGAAGAAGGCAACCCGGATTATGTGCTTGTGCACCGGCAGTATGGGTATATAGTGATTGAAGTAAAGGACTGGGTCTCAATTGAAAACCCGGATGCGAAAGGGGTATTTGTCAAGCGGAACAACAGGCTGGAACCAGAATGGGAAAAAAGCCCGGTTGAGCAGGGCCGCATGCATGCTCAACTGATCAGCACGAAGCTCGCGGAAAACCAGCTGCTGCGAAATTACCAGGGCAAGCTGGATTTCCCCTACCGATACGCTGGCGTGCTGCCCAACCTGCGGTCTTCCACCATCAGCTGGCTGGAAAGTTTTTGGGGCTTTCACCAGGTGCTGGGACAGGTGGACCTTGAAGCGGAGCGGATAACAGACAGGATCCGCCAGATTCCGGCAAAATTTACCGTCGTGATGATCGAAACTCAGTTTAATGAGGTGCGCGTGGTGCTGGATAAAGCCAACGCGGCGATCGATATGCGCTCGGGTGAATTCAAGGGTGTGTACAGTCAGAAGCAGGAGGAGATTGCCAAGTCGCCGTTCAACCCGCCATCGGAAGCAATCCCGGAGGCTGCGGTGGAAACGCAGGTGGATTTTTGGGGGAATGTGGGACTGGACCCGAACGGGCGGATGGACAGCCTGGAAAGCGGTCTGCCGGCAGAAGTGATCGACCTGCGCAATGCGCGGAATGTGAAGCTGGTGCGCGGTTTTTCGGGGACAGGAAAAACGGATGTCCTGGTGATGCGCGCCCGCTACCTTTATGAAACCAATCCGGGGATCAGGATGCTGGTAACGACTTACAACAACCCGTTAATTGACGAAAGGCTGAAACCGGAGTTCAAGGGCTATGAAGACCGGATCGATGTTCACACATTTGACAGCCTGTGTGCCGCTATTTACCGCAAAAGAACCAACAGCTGGAATTCCCCGATTTCTGGAGATGGGTTGGTCAAAAATATTGAGCTGAGGGAAGGTCCGGCCGCGGAGATCATTCATAAATATGGCAGCAGCTTCATCGAGCAGGAGATCGGCTGGATGAAGGATACAGGGCTGACGGAGAAAGACAAATACCTGGGTACACACCGGCAGGGCCGGGCAAAATCCAGCGGGAAGACACTGCAGGCAAATCAGAAAGCTGAGATCTTCCAGGTGTACGAGGTGTATCAGCAAAAGCTGGAGAAGGAGCTCAGGAATTTTGATTGGCAGGATATGCGGAAAACAGTTTGGGAGTTTCTTGAAGCGGGTGATCAGCCCGAGACGCTGTATGATGCGATCTTTATTGATGAAGCCCAGCACTTCGCGCCGCTGTGGATTAAGATCGTTCTGGCGCACCTGAAGCCGAATGGCAGTATTTTTATCTGTGACGATCCTTCACAAAGTGTTTACCGTCTGTTCAGCTGGGAACAACGCGGGATCGATGTGCGCGGGAAGACACGCTGGCTGCGGATTCCATACCGGACGACGCTGGAGATCTTTGAGACGGCTTACCTGTTGATTCAAACAAATCCTCTTTCCAGGAAACTTCTGGATGAAAGCGGCGACCCGACCGTTCCGGATCTTTCCAGCGTGCTGCTGAGGAGAGGTGAAGCGCCGGCTGCAATTCAGTTCAATTCCTTTGAGAAGGAGAAGGAGTTTGTGCTGAACCTGGTAAGGGAAAAAATGACGATGATCCTGCCATCTGAGATAGCGGTACTCCATTCGGAAAAGAGCGTCATCAGCACTTACCGCGGTCTGCTGCCGGCCGGGGTGCGGGTGGATGACCTGAAACGGCAGACTGGCATGGAATATAAAGTGGTGATCATTCCGCAGGTGCACAAGCTGTTTGCGAGTGTGATCAGTTTTGATTATGAGCAGTCGAGGGCAGAGAGTCAGCTTGCGCTGTATATGGCGATGACGCGCGCCAGGGACCAGGTGTACCTGCTGTACGGGCAAAAGTGGCCGAAGGATTTCGAATCACTGCGCGGGCGATTGAATTGGATGGAGGGGTAGATGATGAACGGCGCAGCCTGGACACCGGAAAGCCTGGGAATCCGCAGCAAACAAAACTTTCAGATGTGGCAAGATATTGAGAGAGCATTTGTTTACCTAGAAGTAAATGCCGGCTTAACAATTTCTGGAAGCCTGGATGGTTTTCTTTTTGAGCTCTTTCGAAAACGCTGGAAACTGGCCTGTAATGATATCTATGAAAAGCCGCCGAAAGCAGAGAATGAAAAGCACTCGCGTTCTCTCTTTCAGCTGCTGCCAGATACACCTACAGGAATTATTCAAACCAAAATCAATGGTCTTCAACTCAAGGAACGCTCTGCACAATATTTTAAAGATTTCGCCGCCGATTATTCAAAGACAAGTTTTGAAGAACAGCAAGGAAAATTGTATGGCACGGGACTGACGGTTATGGTACCTATTTACCCCTGCACCTATTGTGGCCCGACCTCCAAAAATATTGGGGAATTTATATTTCTGAAGCAGCAGTTCTCAACCTGGCAGCTGGTATATTCATTCAATTTTCCAGGCAGTTATTTTTTGATAACCCAAAAGAAGAGTCAGAAAAGATAGGTCTTATCATACAACTAGCATACCAGGTCATTTTACGGCATCAATTATTCCATTTTAAAGTCGAACAATGGACTTTGTTTTTAGAGCTAAGCAGTGAGAGGGTTTATTACCTGCCTTACCTTCAGTATGTCTACCTGCCCAGCCTGTTCGATGAAAATGACACCAATCTTGAAGAGGCGATAGCAAACCGTTCGATATTGCTCAGCAAAAAAATTCAGAAAATTGAAAAGGATCTGGGACTAAACGTAATGCCTGAAATTCAAACCAGATTTTTCACTAAACAGGGTCCGGGATATAGAAATATTAATTTTGAAAAAGGAGTACCCAGCTACATCAAACGGTATTCGAATGAAATTCGGTATAGGGAAGTGGTGAATTTTCTATGTAATCAAATCATTCAGTGCGAGATGAACCCGCTGCCGCCAACACTCCCATTTTATTTATATCCACCTAACAATAATTTTTTACGGGCAGAAGATCTTTGCCCTATCTACCTGGTACACAACTTGCCAGCAATGGCCGGAATCTTTTAGGTTAAGAAATTATTTTCGGATTTTATTTGGTAAGGGGGTGATTATGAGTTGTTTCATCATCAATTAACTATTTCCTGTTGAAATTGTTTCTCAGTTTTTCCCAGATTATCAATCACAAAATAAACAATTAACAGTAAACAGCCTCTTATTGGTAACAAAGTTCGGTCAATAGAATATTCCAAATGCCAGGTTAAGTCCAATGGTGTTAATAAATATATTGTTGTTAAACCTATAAAATAAATAATTATCATAACAATTATAGGATAAATTGAAATAGAAAAAGATCTTCTTACGAGAAAAAGAATAGCGATTGATAAACTAGCAAATATTAATAAGAAAGATAATTGGGTGTAAGAAGACGAAAGTATATTCAATAATGACCCATCAATTAAACGAATTATTATTCTTTGAATGGACGTTAATGTTCCAATTTGTAAATCATTTGAAATATTCCATACTTGTTTATAAACCACCCACAATAGAGTAGGTGAAAAAACCATAATCAAAGGCACGATTTCAAGCCAACCATAATTTCTAAAGAATAATTTCTTGTATTTTTTATTAATCAGTAAGGAAGTTGAGAAACCTGCCAATCCAGTGATTAATAATAAATACCCTTCATTCTTAATATTTGGTAATAATAAAAGACAGATTATGCTAGAAACAAGATCGATATATCGCTCGTTGGCGAGGTAACGAAAGAAAAGCAAAATAGAGATACAAAAATAAATTGCCAGGATCCCATCCATCATACCGTCCCAAATATGAGGATAAAAACCAAACGGAAAAATTAATAATAAAAATATAAAACCGAAATTCTTTTTTGCAAATGAAAATAACCAGAATAATATAGGGAAGTAAAAATAATATATTGACATTTTTGGAAGGTATTCATTCCAAAAACCAAAATAATAGTTAATCTGTGCAGCCAGGCTAGGAATAATATTTGGGTAATCGATATGTGTAGAACCTACTGAAGGATGCAGCCACCCCGCAGAAAGACCTAACGATCCTGCATAGTACATCATCTTCGCGTGAAAAAACCAGTAAGTTCGAACATCCCATTCTTTTAATGGTTCAATGATGATAGGACTGATGATTAAAAACGAAATACACAATACACCTAACAATTTGACTGTTCTATTGACACATATTTTGATATTAATATTTGAAATCAAATTGTTTTTTAAAAATAGTATCAAACCCAAAAATGCAAGTGAAGAACTGATAACTATGCTAATCTTAAAAGATTGAAAAATCAAAATGGACGAAAAATTTATTAATATTCCACAAAGAAGGCTTAAAGCAAATTGGCTAAAAAGATCTCTCTCGAGATCAATAAATAATATATGTTTCTTAAGTAGTAAAACTACTAGCAACCAACCAAGACTAGCAAAATATATAACCCCAATTACTATAAAGAAAAAGAAGTAGAATATATTATGGACAATAAACATAAACTATTTCCCGTTGAAAATCTTTAATATCACATTGTTTATAAAGCTCGATTTCATTTTTCGAAATAAATAAGAATTTTGACCAAGGATTCATTTTAATAGGCCATGCAGTTTCAAGAATTCGAAGATTTATACCATTATCAGCAAGAAATACTGGCGATATGTAATAATTCGATAAATGGTTCTTTCTAATTATTGATAACATCCATAAGATCCTGCGATCAATCAATTTGTTATCAATGCCAAAATTTGGAGTTGCAAGCTGATGACTAATCACTGGAATATTTTCAAGTACATGAATATTAGAAGTGATCATGAAAGAAATTGCATTTGCCGTTTTAGAAAAAAGCATGTACACTAGGATGAGACAGCAGGGAATAATTGTTGTAATTGTTTTATGCCATAAATTCATAAAATCTTAACCAGGGAAAATTATTAGTTTAAATATTGAGATATCAAAGTAATTATAGTCCATCATATGGTGATTAAATGGTATAGGTGATATTAAGTTTTCAATTCTTCGGAAATAACGATTCGCATATTTTACATTGAACATATTAGTAATTAGTAGAAATTTCTTGTATTATTGAAAACCTCCCTCACCTGCTCCACAGGGGGACCCGCGCATGACCAGTTTTGATAATATCCCGCTCCTGAATACTCTGCCAAAAACACTTCAGCTGCCAGCACTCCTGCTGATGTTGCTGCTGCCTTGCTGTTTTTGCCTGGTAATCTGCCTGATGCTGACAGCTGTAATGGGCAGCACAGCCAGGACAGCCGGCGTACCGACATCCCTGGCAATTACGAGTGTGCCATCCAGCAGCGGCCAGCCGGTTTGGACAGCGCTGCCGCCGGTGATGCCAGGAATCAACACCGAAGCATCCACGCTCCCGGCAGCCTCCCCCAGCCCCAGCTCAATTCCGAGCCTGACGCCGCAGCCAACCATAACGATTGCCATGGTTGTCATACCAACTCAGCAGCCGGTTCCTACAGCTTTTCAGCCGAAGCTGACAGATGAACGGTTTGCCTGTGCAGTTAACGGGGAACCGCAGTATGGCACGGTAGTAGATGTGGTGGATGGGGATACGATCAAGGTGCTGGTGAATGGCCTGGTTTACCCGCTGCGCTATATCGGCATGAACACACCGGAGAATACGACGCAGCATGAATATTTCGGTCCTGAGGCCTCTGCCGCGAACAGCGGTCTGACTGCCGGAAAACAGGTGACCATGTACAAAGATGTCTCAGAGGTGGACCGCTATAACCGGCTGCTGCGGTATGTCTTTGTTGGAAATACATTTGTCAATTACGAACTGGTGCAGCAAGGTTTCGCAGAGGCCGCCCAGTATCCGCCGGATACAGCCTGTGCCGGCCTGTTTGATCAGACCGCACAGCAAGCCCAGGCAGCAGCCATTGGATTGTGGGCCAAACCGGCTGCAGCATTATCAAGCGGGAATTCTGTGGTCATCACGGCAGTAAATAAACAGGCCGAGTATGTGGATATTCAGAACACTTCAAGCGCTTCCATCAATCTCTCCGGTTGGAATTTGATGTCGGAGAGGGGGCACCAGGGGTGCGTACTCTCCGGGCTGCTGCCAGCCGGCCAGACTCTGCGCATCTGGTCGATGACCGGGGACGGCGGTTTCAGCTGTCATTACCCGAGCGCAATCTGGAACAACACCCAGTCTGACCCGGCAGTGCTGTACAACCCGCAGGGAGTGGAAGTGGATAGAAAGTAGTTTTTTTTGCGGATTATTTGCGGGTTGAATATCCACAAGTAATCTGCTTGTGAGGATGACCTTATAAAACTTAATAGAGTTCCTTTTTCCCAGGGCTATAAATCATCCCAAAAATTTCCCGGAATATGCTTTTCTTCGCATACGTGGCTGCTTTGCGTGAGTTCAGTTTTCCGAAATAATAATTTTGTACAAGACAGGGTTCCTCGGTGGAATTATCCCCTTTTTGTAGTAATATAATAAAGGAGGCATGTATGCAAATCTCATTTTCACTTCCTGATAATTCTTTTATTGCCCAGCCTCGCGAGCAGGTAATTAAGAGAATCCGTATGTATGCTGCAGCCGGTTTTTACCAGGCAGGCGAATTATCGATAGGCGCTGCCTGTGAACTGGCAGGAGTCAACCGGGTATTCTTTCTTGAATATTGCAAACAGGAAGGAATTCATATTCTGACTCAAACTCCCGAAGAACTGGAAACTGAATTCAACAAAGGTATTTAATGATCATCATTGCAGATAGTTCTGCTTTGATCGCGCTTGCTTATTGTCAGGGCTTGGATTTATTGACTAAATTGTATAATGATATAAAGGTTCCTCGGGCTGTATTTAATGAAGTAACAGAAACCGGAAAAATATTTTCAGACACACTGGCGAAATTTCTCGAAGGTCGCGTGGAAATTATCGATATAGATAATTGGGTTCTTGCCGTCAGTGATCTTGGCAGAGGGGAAATTGAAGCGATGGCTCTTTACAAACAGATCTCTGCCGATACTTTGCTGATAGATGATCGGCGCGCCAGACTTATTGCAGAATACAATGATATTCATTGTATTGGAACCTTGGGATTACTGCTGATTGCAAAACAAAAAGGGGAGATCCAGAGCGTCACACCCTATTTGAATAACTTACGAAATTCACCGGTTTATTTTACAGAGCCTCTTTTAGAAAAAGTCAGTAAGTTGGCAAATGAGTGAAGATCTCTGGTAAAAATCGAATTAAGATTAAAGTAATAATAACAATCCATTTCAGATATTCTTAAATCAGCTCTTTCGAAAAATGAGTTAATTATCGAAATCCTAAACCAAAAAAAGGAATTCGAAAATAATTTTCACGGAAGCCCCATCTTTAAGACCAAAAAACATAGTAAGAATCCTTGTTCAAACATGTTCTTCTTAACACCCTTTGTTCCATTGCCCGAGACAGGTTTGTTACTTCCATGTAATAATGAAATTTTCACTGGCTATTGACCTTGATTTTCCCTTTATGATATATTTCAGCACTATGAGAATCGTGATCAAGGTCGGTACGTCTTCCCTCACCAATGGTACGAACCGCATTTCGGCCCCCTTCCTGGTGGAGCTGGGTAGACAGGCAGCCCGGCTTCAGGCAGACGGGCATCAGCTGCTTCTGGTGACATCCGGGGCAATCGCAGCCGGACGGGAAAAACTGAACTACCCGCAGCTGCCGCGCAACATCCCGGCCAAGCAGATGCTCTCAGCAGCCGGTCAGCTGCGCCTGATGGCACTCTACGAGCAGATCTTCGGACTGTATGACATCACCGTCGGGCAGGTGCTGCTGACACGGGCGGACCTATCCGACCGGCGGCGTTACCTTAACGCGCGCAACACCCTGCTGGCCATGCTTCAGCATCACGTGACTGCCATCATCAACGAAAATGACACCGTCGCCACCGAGGAGATCAGGGTCGGCGATAACGACAACCTGTCAGCGTTAGTGGCGAACCTGGTGGATGCCGATCTGTTGATCCTGCTGACTGACCAGGATGGACTGTTCACAGCCGATCCGCGCAGCAACCCGGATGCAGAGCTGGTGAAAACTGTCAGCAGTGACGAGATCCCGGAAGCGCTGTGGCAGGCTGCGGGCGGCAGCAAGAGCGGGCTGGTGGAGGCGCGCCGGATACTGGCCGAGGTGCGCGGCCTTGCCTTCACCCAGTTTCTGGCCGAGGACGTGGTGCGCCACCCGCTGGTGCAGCGC
>CAZBRI010000096.1:0-8955 GCA_964494055.1 uncultured Anaerolinea sp. | reverse complement strand
ATTAAACGAGATGCCTGACTGGAAAAAATCCCCTGAACTTCGTGCAGAACTCATCCTTGAAATGTCAGCCATCCACGCCGCACACGGCGATTACGCTAAAGCGCGCAAGCTTCTTCAAGCCGGGCTGGATATCGCGAAGAAAGACACGGTGATTGCCTTGGAGCCCCGGCTTTGGAATGCCCTGGGGACGATCGAGCAAAGAATAGGTTCATACGAACAGGCTGTGACATCTTACCAAAATTCATTACGCCTTGATCCAAAAATGGCAGATTCCTGGAACAGGCTGGGCTCAACATTTTTTATACTGAGAAAGCCGGGTGAAGCTTTGAATGCACTTAAAAAAGCCATTGAACTTGACCCAAAATCCCCCTCACCCTGGAAAAATCTCGGCGACCTGTGTATGCAAAACAACAAGATGGACGATGCCATCCTGGCTTATAAGAAAACATTGGCAATTGACCCTGCAAATCAGTTGATATGGGAAAAACTGGGAGACCTTTACCTTTCTCAATCAAAGATCAAAGAAGCATTGTCTGCATTTAAAAAAGCCAAACGCCTGGATATTAACAACCCTTCTATTTGGGTCAAACTGGGGACCGCGCACAGCAGCCTCAAACAAAATAATTTTGCCATTCGCGCATTTTACAAAGCATCCCGCCTTCAGCCGGATGATGCATCACTCTGGAAAAAACTCGGGGACATATATCGATCTGCCCGCCAGACCGTTTATGCCCGCAAAGCATACAAGGCTGCCCTTGAACTCGATCCCCTTGATGAAATGACTATAACTTCATTGAATTTATGTTATAAGAGAGCCGCCAAAAAACGCCCGGTTGGAAACCCGAAACTACCTTCACTCCAGAATAAATAATAAAAGTTATTCAATAAAGACCTCAGATGAATTAATAAATCTATTTTGAATTCAGATTTAAATTCTAATTTCAAACTAATTTCAAAAAGTACTTGTATTTTCAAAAAATTCTTTATATAATAATTTTAGACTTGTAAGATTTTTCACAGGTTGGGGGTCCAAAATAGCAGATGATTTGTGGAAGCGATGATCCAGGATTTATTTAGGTCGCTACACCTCCAGCAGGGATTTCGAGGTGCTACTCCTGGGAAGCTAATAGCGAAACCGGCCACCCAAAGGTTCGGTTTCGTTTTTTATTAAAAACAAACCGAGACAATAACAATTCAATTATTTTATCAAGCCTGGATTTTTAAAATCGCAGGATATTATTCTAGTTTCTCTATAGGATATCTTATGATCAGTCAGGTCCAAAATATTGCCGCAAAACTCAAAATGTCGTCCAACGATTTTATCGGTGAAATGCGAAAGCGGGGCTGCAGTGAAGCTACGGCCGCCAAGATCTGGAATGGAACCTATGAAAATTTCAAGGTTTTCTCAGATAACGACATTTCTTTAAGCAATCTTCGAAAAGCTGCTGATGTGCTGAAAGTGAAAACTGGTGAGTTATTGCCAAAATAAATTTTTAGCTGACTCAGCGTTTTCTGGACTTGCCTTACTCATACTTATTTGTATTCCTGGATTTCTTTTATGAAACTAAACCAATATGCGCAAATTATTCGAAGAAGACTATTCATCATACTCCTCACAGTTTTTGTAACTATGATCGTCGTTGCTATTGGCACATTGATTGTCACACCAATTTACCAGGCGTCAACAGTGCTCAGAATTGCGGCATCTTCCAGTGCGCAATTCAGCTACACCGACTATACCTACGCTCCGCGCTTGATGAACACCTTTGTCGAAATCGTAAACAGCAAAACAACCCAGGCCGATATTGTAAATCGGCTGGCATTAACCTCATCCCCTGTCATAAAAGCTGAAATTTTACCAAATACCGAATTGATCAAAATAACTGTCGAACACACAGATCCAAAAATTGCCGCCCAGGCAGCAAACATCCTTGCAGAAAATCTGATTAAGGAAAGTGCACAGCAGTACCCCGGTGGTAACAAAACCAGTGAAGAACTTTTGTTTACCCAGGTTGCCAAAGCAAAGACTGAGATGGACGATGCCCAGCAGGCTTATTACACGATCCAATCACAAACATTATCCGATACCCAGGCCCTTGAATCAGCCAGGCAAACCCTGCTGATGCAGCAGAATATTTACTCGGCGATAAGTCTTCAGTATTCACAGTCAGTATTTCAAAGCGATATTCAGTCAAATGAAGTTTTGGCGAAACAGGTGTTCAAGGTTAAAAATGATTTGGACCTTGCCCAGCAAACTTATCAAGGATTACTTGAAAAATCCCTGCCCAACTCCCAACTCCTGGACAATGCAAAACAAACTTTGCTTCTCAAACAAAGTATTTATTCAAGCCTTGTCTCCCAATATGATCAAGCTATTTTCAGGCGTCAAACACAGGCAAATATGATGACCGTCATAGAAACTGCCGGTATACCCATTTTGCCATCGACTCCAAATATGCTGCTCAATTATGGTTTGGGTCTCTTTATTGGTCTCGCTGGAGGTTTAGCCCTGGCTTTTATTTTCGAAAATCTGGATACAACCCTATACACGGTCGAAGAAATCGAAAGACTATCTGGTTTTTCTGCCATTGCAAACATTCCCCTGGCACACAAGGGCCAATTAAATATTTCTCAAAATAGTTCATCATCTCTCGCCGAGGCCTTCCGGGATCTTGCTGCTGGCGTCCAGTTAATTAACTTCCAGCAAATAGGGAAGGTTCTGGTCATAATGAGCGCTGAGCCAGCCCAGGGGAAATCCATGATCACAGCCAACCTGTCACTTTCTTTGGCTGAATTTGGAGAAAAGGTTGTCATCCTTGATTGTGACTTCCGCCTGCCAAGAATTCACCAGATGTTCAATTTGAAAAACGATCTTGGCCTGGTGGATGTACTCGAAAAAGGGGCTGCACTTCAAAATGTAATTCAGAAAACCTCTTTTGGCGGTATCAAAGTAATCACCAGCGGTTCAATTACCGGCCAGCCATTTATCTCTCTGTGTTCTTCCAATATGGCGAAAGTGATCCAGGAATTAAAAAACCAATTTGATTATGTTTTGCTGGACTCGCCTGCCCTGCTGGCTGTTGCAGATGTGATGGCAATTGCCCAAAATGTGGATGGATTGATCCAGGTTATTCGCCAGGGCCATTCAAAACGAAGTTCGGTGCTAAAAGCCGGAAAATTCCTGGCAAGTTTCCCGGATAAGTTTGTTGGTTTGATCATCAATCAGGCAGAAAATTTTCATAACAGCCAATACTATCAAAACGTAAGGAAGGATAGCTTCCAGGCTTTCATTTCAGAAAACAAGCTTCCTCTTCTCAAAGACAAATAATTATCCTGACCGGTTAAATTTTGCTAAAAAAAATTCAAGCTGACCATTGAAAAAGAGGCATACTCTATGCAAAACAATATCACAACAGAAAATTATTTTGAATATGATCCTGATGTAATTAACGCATCAGAGAAGAGCAAAAATTCATATTATGCAGCGAAGCGGGCCCTCGATTTCTTCATTGCCCTGGTTATGCTGATAATTCTCTCTCCATTATTATTGTTCATTTCCTTGATCATTTACATTTATTCGCCTGGGCCTGTCTTTTTCATTCAAGAAAGAGTGGGCGCCGTTAGAAAAGTAATTAACAACGAGATATATTGGAAAAAAGTTAACTTTCGCTGTTTCAAATTTCGAACAATGCGGCTGAATGCTGATCCGGCACTTCACCAGAAATATATAAAAGCATTGATCGAAAATAATGAAGCGCAAATGGCTGCTCTCCAGAGTGAACCCACTTCTATCCGAAAATTAATTAACGATCCGCGTCTCATTCGTCCCGGTCACATTCTGCGCAAACTGAGCCTGGATGAGCTCCCGCAGCTCTGGAATGTACTTCGTGGTGAAATGAGTATGGTTGGTCCCCGCCCTGCAATACCTTATGAAGTGGAATTATATAAATCCTGGCACCTGCGCAGATTGGAAGCTCAGCCCGGAATTACAGGATTACAGCAGATTACCGCCCGCTCAACTGCAGACTTTGACCAACTGGTCAAGTTAGATATTGAGTATGTCAGGAAGCAATCAATGCTTTTTGACCTAATGATAATGATAAAAACGCCTCTAGTGGTGTTTTCCACGAAAGGGGCTTATTGAAATAATTTATTTTTTTCTCAATTTATTGGTAATGGAGGTATTTATGACTGGACTTAGAGTAGGAATCATCGGTTATGGTTATTGGGGACCAAACCTGACAAGAAATTTCTTCGAAATCCCAACTTCAGATCTTGTTGCTATCGCTGATCTGAATGGAGAGAGATTGAAACAGGCTGTGTTGAAATATCCCCAGATACAGGCTGTTTCAAACTATAAAGATCTGTTCGATATGGATCTGGATGCGGTTGTGATCGCGACACCGCCAGCCACGCACTTTCCAATCGCCCTTGACTGCCTTGAACATGATCTGAATGTCTTGATCGAAAAACCGCTCACATTAAACAGCGAACATGCTGAAGAATTGATCCAGCTGGCTGAAGAGAAAAAATTGACACTCATGGTCGGCCACACATTTGAATACAATTCTGCCGTCCATGCTTTGAAAAAATATATCGACAGCGGAGAGTTGGGGCAGGTTTACTACATGGATACCGCACGCCTAAACCTGGGTCTTTTTCAGCAAGATTCCAATGTCCTTTGGGACCTTGCACCCCATGATATTTCGATCCTTTTGTTTTTGCTCGGCAAAAAACCGATCTCTGTCAGTGCTCAGGGGCTGCCATGCGTTTTTAAAGGTATCCATGACGTTGCATACCTTGACCTCAGGTTTCCGGACAATATCTCGGCACATATCCATGTCAGCTGGCTCGATCCCTGCAAAGTACGCCGCATCACGGTAGTCGGCAGTAAGAAAATGGCCGTTTACAACGATATAGATAATGATGCCAAGATCAAGATCTATGATAAAGGGGTCGACTCCCCCGATTACCCGAATGGGTTCGGCGAATTTCACTGTAATTACCGCACCGGCGACATTACGATACCAAATATCCGGTTTGTTGAACCACTCCGGCAGGAGTGCCAGCACTTCATCGACTGCATCAACAATCACACTGAGCCCTGCAGCTGCGGCCGGGATGGTTTGGAAGTGGTGAAAATTTTAGAGACGGCACAGCATTCTTTAATGAATGGGCAGACAAGGGAGATGATCACATGGTAACTGCAGAATATGCACGAATAGCCCCGGATGTAAAACTGGGCAAAGACGTAAAAATCTACGCCTTTGTAAATCTCTACGGTTGTGAAATCGGTGAAGACAGTAAGATCGGCACCTTCGTCGAAATTCAGAAAGGTGCTTCAATCGGAAAACGGGTAAAAATTTCCAGCCATTCCTTCATCTGCGAAGGTGTAACAATCCAGGACGAAGTGTTTATCGGGCACGGTGTCATGTTTATCAATGATAAATACCCGCGATCTGCAAATAACGCAGGGCAGCTTCAAACCGAGGCAGATTGGCAGGTCACCCCGACCCTGATTGAACGGGGAGCATCCATCGGCAGCAATGCCACTATTTTGTGCGGTGTAACAGTCCACGAAGAAGCTATTGTCGGGGCTGGCAGTGTCGTCACCCGTGATGTACCGGCTGGTGCTGTTGTTGCAGGGAACCCTGCCCGGGTCATTCGAATCTTAGAGAAGGCATAGGAGAATATCATGAACATCCCGTTTGTTGATCTAAAAAAACAGTACGCACCTTATAAAAAAGAAATCTTGACTGGAATTGAGCGGATTCTGGACGGTATGCAGCTATTTTTAGGCGAAAACGTCCAGCAGCTCGAGAAAGAATTTGCTCAATTTTGCAATGTCAAACATGGGATCGGCGTCAGTGATGGTACAGCCGCCCTTAATATCATCCTGAGAGCGATGGAAATTGGCCCAGGCGATGAAGTCATCACCGTGTCTCATACATTCATTGCAACAGCCGAGGCAATTGTTCTGACAGGTGCCCGGCCGGTTTTTGTCGATATCGATCCGGATACCTACCTGATGGATGTCACACAGGTGGAAGCCAAAATCACGCACAAAACCAAAGCAATTCTCCCTGTTCACCTTTATGGCCAAACCGTCGATATGGACCCGCTTTTGAAGATTGCCACCAGGCATGGTTTACGTGTCATCGAGGATGCCTGCCAGGCACACGGTGCCGAATATAAAGGACGAAAAGCAGGCAGCCTGGGTGATGCAGCAGGTTTCAGTTTTTACTACTCAAAGAATCTTGGCGGCTACGGTGAAGGCGGTTTCATCAGTACCAATGATGACGAACTTGCGATCAAGATGAGGAAAATCCGCGACCATGGCTCCGGCACCCGTTATCACCATGATCTGATCGGGATGAACGCCAGGCTTGATGAAATCCAGGCACTGGTTCTCCGCACGAAACTGCCCAACCTCGCAGCATCGAACGACAAACGCCGTGAACATGCTCACCGTTACAACGAAATGTTAAAACATACCGCTTCAAAGATCCCGACTGTAAATGCCGGCAATACCCCCGTCTATCACCTGTATGTCATCTCAACCCCGAACCGTGATGAACTCCAGGCATTTCTTAAAGACCGGGGTGTCTTCACCGGTATTCATTACCCCATACCTATCCACTTACAGAAAGCCATGGAATTCCTCGGTTACAAAAAAGGTGATCTGCCCGTTACAGAAATGGTTGTTTCTCAAATTCTTTCCTTACCAATGTTTGCAGAATTGGAAAACGATCAAATCGATTTTGTTGCCAATATGGTTGCTGAATTTCAAACGGCCGTTTTAGCCTGATTCTTTATGGAGTGCTGATGACTCGAAATAAATTTGAGATCCCGGCAGTTTTGGTTTTATCGCTGATGATCGGTATGCTTATCCTGCTGCTATCATGCGGAAATAATATCCAGGCCGCTGCACAGGTAACAATCACCGGACTGACAGCCTCACCCGCTGTCAGTACACCCCGGGCAGCTGAAATTACGCTGGATACCAGGGCCGTCAGCACTCCTTCCATTTCGATTAGTTCATCATCGCCAAATACACCCGGTTCGCAGGCGTTTGAATTAACCGCGAACATCGACATTGAAGATGCCTTACTGCTGGCCGATTCAAGCCAGCCAGGTGCATTTGACACAAATTTTTGTAAAATTGCCGAATTCTATGGGTTGAAATATAAAATAATCGCTCTCGATACATCCACCCTGGCAGACGATCAGCTGCGTGATCCCAATGGAAATTATTACAAACTAATTGCTATCTCTGCCCGGAATTTCTTCAGACAGCCAGCATTGCTGTCTGAAGCAGAACTCAAGGACATTCGGTCTGCTGTAAAAAAAGGCGGGGTTAATTTCTATATATCGCAGCTGGATGAATCAATGGACATTTCAATGCTTGCCCCTCTGACCGATACCTCAATTTCAGGAATAAAACACGTCAGCAGCCAAACAATGGGTTGGAACGTCTCTGATACGCCGGAAATTGCTTATCAATTTGCCGGTCAGCAAGTTACTTATTTCTCCACAGATTCTTCAGGTTACTTCTCAATTGATTACGATATTCAATCATCAACCTCAACCATCATCAATACGAAAAATCTGGATGGTACAGAAAATCCCCTTTTCATTCGGTTCACAGACGGATCAGGCTCAATTTTTATCGACAGTACACCAAACGGCATTAACCTGCTGGATCAACCATTCAACCAGACTTACAACAACCCAAAATATTTTCCTGTCATCATTCCGTTGATGTTTGCATTCCGCTATGCTCTTGGCGATGAGATATGGCATTCAGATGCTAATTACGCAAACTTGACCATTGATGACCCCACGTTGACTAAGAATTTCTACGAACTATCTTTCTCCCAATTACTGCAGCAAATGGAAGTACACAATTTCCACACGACAATTGCTTACCGGCCTGTCTTGTGGCAGCAATTTGATATTGAAACAATCAAGTTGATTGAAGCTAATCCAGTGCGATTTTCACTTGTCCAGCACGGAAACAATCATGACGGTTATGAATTTTATAAATATGCCCTTGGGAAAAATGACCCCAAAAATAATCCGGATTTACGTGCCAGACCTTTAGCCGAACAGGAAGAAGACATAGCAATGGGTGTAAAACGGGTCACTGAGATTCAAAAGTCCCTTAATATTCAAATAGATCCAGTGATGATCTTTCCTTATGGAATTTCTCCAGAACAGACCCTGGTTTTACTGAAAAAATATAATTACCTGGCTTCTGTCAGCCAGCAGGAAATTCCACTGGATGCAGCCCCGCCGGCAGCCTGGGACTTTGGGATGTATCCTGCAGAAACTTACTATGGTGATTTTCCTTCGGTTTTACGCCGCCATCCAGGCAGTTACCTTCCATTTAAAGCAGATCTCCAGCCATTTTTATTTGACTTATTTATCGGGAAACCCGCTCTATTCTACTCACATGCCCGTGATGAAATATTTGCAGAAGGTATTGGCGGGTTCAACCCGGTCGCCGACCAAATAAACAGTCTGCGTACACCTGTAGAATGGCGCAGCCTGGGATTTATTCTCAGCAATCTCTGTCTGGAAAAAACAGAAGATGATGGAAGCAAAAGCGTTCGTATGTATACACGCAAATTGACATTAACCAATAAAAGCGAAAAAGGGTTGATCTATCACATCATCAAGAATGAAACGCTGAACGCTCCAAGTATTTCTATCACTGTTGATGGCAGGCAGTACCCGTATCTTGTCCAGGACGGTGTTCTGAAGCTGGATGTTCAGCTGCCGCCGAACAAAACGACTGAGATTAACATTACTTATTAACTTCATTTTTCTATTCTAATTACTTTACTGGCTCTTATTCTATGATGCGCATTATCACTACTGATCAGCTTGAACCCGGCATATTATCCAGGAATTTTGAAGCTGTCCGGCACGGAATAGCCCGAAATCATGCCC
>CAZBRI010000095.1:0-9052 GCA_964494055.1 uncultured Anaerolinea sp. | reverse complement strand
CGTGCAGTTTCAACCAGCACAGAATCAATATGCGGGATGTGTTCCAAAACAGAATTACTGATTGCAGAACCGAAAGTCGCATCCTGGAAAGGCATTACAGCTCCATCTGCCTGTGTCAGGATATGATACACATCACGCGTGACAGCTTCACGAATCGGCGGCCACCATGGATCCAGACCCACATCCAGTTTCCGGTTAAAAGTCAACTCAGTAAAATTTCCATCCCCGCAGCCTACATCCAGGGTGGGTACTGCCAGGTCAATATCCTGGTAAAAGTATGATTCTACGGCGCGTAAAAAAGCGCGAAAGTATGGGAGGTCTTTGGTATGAAGGGTTAAAAAATCCTTGTTTGGCATCAGATATCTTTATTTTCCTATTCAATAAGTGATCTGTTGTATTTATGGAATTAAAACGAAAAAATTATAGCACATCCCGTTTTATTTCATTTTTTTGACGGCTGAACTCTTTTTTGATCCTCAACCTGAATTTGGTTGTTACTTGATATGCTCAATTAATTTTTCGTATTCCTTTGCGACCGAGTCCGGATCATAAGTTCGGGCGATCTCGGCCGGATCTCTTCGATACTTTTGGGGTTCTGCCAGAACCTGTAATATTCCATTTGCGAGTGCTTCTGAATCGCCTATAGGAGTTACCAGTCCCATGCCGGTCATCTGAACTGGCCGGCGTACACCAGGCAGTGCGGATGCCACGCACGGAACATTATTCATCATGGCTTCGATCTGTACCAGTCCAAAAGCCTCTGTTGAATTCAGGCTGGAGACTACCAGAACATCCAGGTTTGGATAATAAGCAGCCATTTGGGAAGGATTTAAGTTGCCGAGAAATTTCCAGTGGCCGCTTGCTTCATATTTACGAATGATCGGAATCAGACGGTTAAAATAATCCTGCTCACCCATTACATTAAGGTGCTGACCTGCAAATAAAACCTGGGCTGCAGGATATTTCTCAAGTATCTTTGGCAGGGCATCCAGCAAGATCTCCACCCCTTTTTCGGATGCAAACCGGGTGGCCATACCAATCACCGGGTGACTCAATTTATTTTCTTTTGCCATTTCGTCCACCGCCCCTGCGCTTATTGATGGCAGCTGAACAGGAGGAAGAATAGGCGTCAGTTTGTGCTTATACCTGGATAAAAATGGGGAATTATCCGCGTAATCCTGGGTATAAGTAATGATGTGATTCGAAAATAAGGCTGCGCTGGCATTTTGAAAATCCACAACCGTGTTGACCATACGGTTGAAAAACCCTGAAGGAAGCTGCAGGTCGCAGTGATAGGTAAGGAGTGATACTTTCCCAAGCAAGCGTGCCCGCATCGCAAATCCGGGTGCGTCGAACTGCGGCAGATGAAGTTGTACAACATCATTGGCTGCCACATACTTCCAGGCCAGCAAGCCGAATGTCGGCATGATCACCCCTTTACTGATTCTCAAAGCCACAGGTGCGCGGACGATTTTTACGCCGTTGCGGATTTCTTCGGCAGGGGTTGACGGATCAAACCGTGATGTCAATACAGTAACCTCGTGGCCGCGCCTGGCAAACGCTTCAGCCAGGCGTTCAGCATAAATCGTCAGCCCGGAGGTGTGAGGTCGATAATAAGTGAGAACAGTAAGAATTTTCATCAATCAGCTCTAAAAATAAGAATAATTAATCTTGAACAGGGATCATATCCCGGGTGGATGGAACTTCTATTTTACGTTGAAATAACATCCAGATCAGCAGTGAAACAGGCAGCATCCAGGCAAACCGCATGGCGTTTTCGCTCAGCCAGGGCTGAGCGATCATCCAGCCATAAGAAACTGGAACAGACCACCAGGGAAAGACAAAAATTAAAAATATGATGTATGAATAAACACCAAAAAAAGGAGTGGCAATTGCAGAAACAAGAAGACTTACAAACATACGCTGCTTTTTATCACGAAACAGGAATGGCAGCCAGATAAAGAATATACCGATACGCCAGGTATCCAGACCAGCCAGCCGCCATTGGTGAACGGGCACTGACTGTAACGAATTCATGATCCATTCTTTCGGCCAGGTAATTCCATACATGACCAGTGATAACCCAAGCGCAGCCAGCGGTAATAATAATATCTTCAGTATATTTGCAGGTTTTTCCAGTATCAAAATGTAAAAAATGGCCAGGAAACTCAGCTGCGGTTTGATCATGGCCAGAATAATTCCAACCCCTCTCAGAGCAGGATTCCGGTTCAGCAGGAATATAACCAATCCGCATGCAACCAGCCAATCTACCTGTCCAAGCCATAACTGTCCCCACAAAGGGAAAGATAACATTATTAACAGCGGGTCGACCTTTGTAACATGTGCAAGCAGCAGCCAGGCTGTAACCGCAATCAATGTCCACAAAGGCCATGTAAGCGGGTAACCGGGCAAAACTGCCAGCGGCCAAAGAAACCACCTGGCAAATAATGGTACAAAACCACAGGTTGAACATCCCAGCTGAAAGGGGGCATAATAACGGTAAAGGTCATCGCCGCCTGGCAGGAAGAAGGATGCGATCACCCACAATAAACCTATTTCAATAGCAATAACCCGGTGAACTGCAGGTAATAACAGTTTTGCTTTCATCCGTAAGTAAAACGCTGACCAGGAAAATTTATGCATGGCCATCAATGTTTACCCTTTGAAAAAATTCGCTGCCCAGTAATTGCATTATAAAAAGCTGTTTATACCTTGTTAGAAAAGTTCTTTGTTCGCACTGACCCACTGGAATAAGTCTCGTACGCCGCGATCCACAGAGTACTTGGGCTTCCAACCCAGTAAATTTTGGGCTTTGCTGGTATCGGCCACAAATACTTTTTGATCGCCGGGTCTCCAATCACCATAAGTCACGGTGATAGGTTTCCCGAGTAATTTTTCCAGTCGCGGGCCAAATTCAGTCCAAATTGACATGGTGTTTTCATACCCGCCGCCCATGTTAAATACTTCTCCCTTGACTGAATCTATCTTTTGAATCGCAGCCTCATAAGCATCCAGCAGGTCATACACATACAACAGGTCACGGATCTGTTTCCCGTCGCCGTAGATGCTGATCGGTTTCCCCGTCTGGGCAGCGATGATCATCCAGGCGACCCAACCCTGGTCTTCAACGCCAAACTGTCTCGGTCCATAAATACAACTTTGCCGCAGGACAACACTTCTCAAACCATATATGCGGTGATAATCCCGCACATACTGGTCGCCGGTACCCTTGGAACAGCCATATGGGGAATGAAAATCCAGCGGCTGTGTCTCTGATGCCCCATTGGGAAGGTCTTCATATTCCCAGCGGTTCCCCTTATCGATCACCCGAACATCTTCCATCCCGCCATAAACCTTGTTGGTGGAAGAATATAAAAAGACAGGATTTCGCTCATTCAACCGGGCAGCTTCCAATACATTAAATGTTCCGGCAGCATTAATTTCAAAATCTTCTCTTGGATGAACAACAGAGGTAGTAACCGCCACCTGCCCTGCGAGATGAACGATCACATCTGCAGAGCGGGCTGAAATTGTTAGTTGAGCAGGATCTCTTACATCACCTGTTACCAGGGAGAATGCACCATGACCGAATTTCTCCTGGAGCCATTTTAAGTTTCGAGGGGCACCTGCCCTGCTCAAATTATCATATATCGTTACTTTTTCCCCTCGTTCAAGCAATCGATTAACAAAGTTGGAGCCGATAAAACCTGCTCCACCGGTTACAAAATAATTAAGAGCCATGCTTACTCCTGGATAATATCTTTAACGAGCTGCCTTCAAACGTTTTTTCGCGTCAAAAAGAAACTTCGTGATAAATCACTTTTTTAACCAGCATCATTATTATTCTGCTGGAAATTAATCAACTGCCTGTACATACCGGAAATAGTTTGGCCTTCCATTGATAAACCGTATAAACCAAACACAAGGCTGAAAAAATAATTCATAACACGACTGGTTAATGCAACAGCCAACGCAGTGGATTGATCACCAGATAACAGGGTAACTGCACCTGCCATCGCACCTTCAAGTGTCCCCACACCGCCTGGCAGTGAAGGAATTGCACCGCCAAATGCTGCCGCACCCAGAACGAACATACCCCAGATCACTGTCGCCTGAGGGTAATAAGCACGGGTAATCAGAAAATATTGAATAATGGCAATTCCCCAGTTAAGGGTCATTAAAAGGAAAAATTTTAAAAACAAAGCTGGATCAGTCAGTACTTCCAGGCCTGCAAAGAAGGCTTCCAGGAAATTACCACCTGCAGATCTGATGACTGGCCAGCGTTCACTCAGTTTTTGGAAAACATTCATCGCCCATTGCCTGTTCTTTGCCAGGAAAAACAGGCCAATCAATCCGAGGATAACCAACCCGCCGACAATGATACCGATCCTGCCGGCACCGCTGCCACCAACAACAAATGGAACTGCCGCCACAAAAATCGCGGCAGAAAAAGCCAAATCGGAAACACGTTCGATAATAATTGTCGGGAGTATCTCAACAAATTTCAAATCGGTTTTTCGGCTGAGCAGGAAAGCCCTGCCAATTTCTCCCAGCCGGAAAGGAAGGAAACTATTAAGAAGGTAACCTTCCATCAAAGTCAAAAAAACATCCCGGTAGGAGGCGCGGTTTCTTAATAAAGTCCGCCAGACCAATCCCCTGACCAGCAGCCACAGTAATCCAATCAGTATAAAAAGAAGCAGAATTGTCTTATCGGCAGATTGAAATGCTTTCAGTGTTTCCCGCAGATCAACAAAATATAGAATCAAAAATACCAGGATCAAGCTGATAACCAGTCCTGGAATGATTCGTCGAAAATCTTTCAAAAAACGAGACATGATTTTGAATTTTTGCCAATAAAAAAGGTTAGAAAAACCAGCCTATTCGGATTCCAATTTTAAGACTGCCATGAAAGCTTCCTGGGGTATTTCGACGTTTCCAACCATTTTTAGCCGCCTTTTACCCTTTTTCTGCTTTTCAAGCAATTTCTTTTTTCGTGTGATATCACCGCCATAGCATTTAGCCAGAACATCTTTACGCATGGCCTTGACATTAGCACGGCTGATTATTCGGCCGCCTGAAGAAGCCTGAATTGCGACATCAAAGAGCTGCCGTGGAATGATATCTTTCAGCTTTGTGATCAATGCCTGTCCTTTATGATAAGCATTCTTCTCATGGACAATGGCTGCCAGGGCATCCACAGGATCACCGTTGACAAGTATTTCCAATTTTTGCAGGGTATCAGCGCGATATTCCGCAAATTGATAATCCAGCGAAGCGTATCCCTTTGTGCGTGATTTTAAGGTATCAAAGAAATTAACAATCAACTCAGCCAGGGGGATCTCGAAATTCAGCTGAACCCGGTGAGGAGCCGGGTATTCCTGCCCTTTATAATTTCCACGGCGATTGATCACAAGGTCCATGATCGTACCGTAATAATCTGTGGGTGTGATGATCTCAATATTCATCCATGGCTCACGAATTTCGGTAACCATGCCTTCTTCCGGCAGCTGAGCAGGAGAGTCTATCCTGAGAACCTCACCGTCACCCATCACTACTTCATATTCTACTGATGGGGCTGTAAAAAGGACATCCAGGTCATATTCCCGCTCAATTCTTTCCTGTATGATCTCCATGTGAAAGAGACCCAGGAACCCTGCGCGAAAACCAAAACCTATTGCCTGGGAAGTTTCAGGAGCATATGTAAGCGATGCATCATTCAATTGTAATTTTTCCAGCGCGTCCCGCAGATCAGTATAGTTATCAGCGTCCACCGGGTATATACCAGCAAAAACCATCGGTTTGGGATGATAATACCCGGGCAAAGGTTCTGAAGCCGGGTTTGCCGCACTTGTGATCGTATCGCCTACTCGGGCATCGTGAACAGTCTTGAGACCTGTCGCCACGTAACCTACTTCCCCAGCATTCAGCCTGCTGACAGGTTTCATGGTTGGGGCAAATATCCCGACTTCGATCGGTTTGACATTGATCTTTGTCGCCATCAGGCGGATCGTTTCATTCGCTGAAAAAGAACCTTCCAGCACTCGCACATAACATATCACGCCTTTATAGGCATCATAATGTGAATCAAACACCAGCGCTCTGGGACAATCAGCATCCATGCCCTTTGGCGGGGGAACCCGCTTTACGATCGTTTCCAGAACCCTGTCAATATTGATCCCTGCCTTGGCAGAAATCCGGATTACATCTTCAGCCTTACCCCCGATCAGGGAAGCAATATCTTCTGCAACATCATCGGGATGGGCAGAGGGCAGGTCAATCTTATTAATAACGGGGATAATTTCCAGGTTGGCATTTATCGCAGAATACAGGTTAGCCAGGGTTTGAGCTTCGATCCCCTGTGTAGCATCCACAACAAGGATGGCCCCTTCACAGGCATTCAATGCCCGGCTCACTTCATAACCAAAATCCACGTGTCCCGGGGTATCGATCAGGTTTAATTCATATTCCTTACCATCCCCGGCAGTATATTTCATGCGAACTGCAGACGCCTTGATGGTTACACCCTTTTCGCGCTCCAGGTCCATGCTGTCCAGAACCTGCTCGGTCATATCACGGTCAGAAATTGTGCCCGTGAATTGCAGCAGCCTGTCGGCCAGCGTGGATTTTCCATGATCTACATGAGCAATAATACAAAAATTACGAATGTTTTCTGACATTTATCTCTTTCACCGAAATTATCACAATTAAGCGGCTAAAGTATAACCTATTTTAAAAACAACAACGCGCCAACGAAGGCACGCTGTTGAATAAAATAACCCGGTCAAAAAATCAGGTCACATTTTGGCCAATAATTCCTTTTTCTTGGCTAAAAATTCTTGTTCTGTCAGGATGCCCTTTTTTCTCAGGTCATCAAGTTCCATGATCTGTGCTGGAATATTTCCACCAGATGAATTATGCGGCGAAAGCGCATCAAATCCGATCTTTTCCCGTGCGTTCAGCATGGCGGTTTTAAATTTGACCGGTTCATCAATCCGCTTGAATACATTCACTCCCAGTTCGGAGGCTGTCATGATCTCTACATCCCCATAACCAAAGATCCTGCCCAAAAATGACTGGGTCATCTTTACATCATTTACTTTTTCGAGTGATGAATCAACTACATTTTTATTGAAAATTCCAGAAAACTGAATTACTCTCCAATTCGTGACAATATACTGACGATTTCTCCAGGCAAGAATATCATGCACCCCGCTTAAGATAGGCAGGAGCACCAACAAAAATGTTAAAGCCAGTAATGGATTGGCAACAGATGCCACACCAGCCCCTATCATGATACCAATGGTTACAATAATCTCCAGCAAGATGGCACTGAACAGCACAAACCAGTGCTGCCTGGTCATTAAAATGATTCGTTCATTTTCGCCCAGCATGCTTTGCGTAAATTTATCTGTCATTTCGGGACTCCTTGGTCACTGTGATCCTTTTGATATATTCTACACTTTTATCCTTCATAAATGATGTCGATGGAAGGGGCTAAGCTAAAAGTGTCGTCAAGACCTGTTTACAAATGAATGAAATTGATGCAATAGCATTTTCCACTCACTTTCCGCACCCTTCTTTCGGTGAATGCTCTTAATATGCGTCTGCATAATCTGAATCACCCGTTCATCTTCTCCGGCATCCAGCCAAAAACCATGATTATTTGCACAAAGTTCAAGCCTGAGATCATATAACCTGTATTGAAATTCCAATAATTTGTCGCCGCAAATCGGGCACTTCCAATTCCCGATTTCTTCCCTGTGAATGAGTGAGCCTTTATTACGGTCATCCTGGTTAACTGTATCTTCGAGCTTATCAAGCTCGTCAAAATCCAGCCACATCCCACGGCAGCCAGGGCAGTAATCAATTTCCATCATGCCCTTGTAATATTTTTTAACCAGCAATGACTCGCATTTCGGACAATTCATCAAACTCTCCACTTTTCAACAATGGATCCATCAAAAGTGCATGACCACACAATTAATAAATTATATCTCAGCAGTTTTTTAATATTCAGATAAATATTTGACCAGCCTGGCAATTTGCAAAATACCTGGAAATATTCATTCAATTTATGCCCATTTTGCCTGTACAATTCCTGTATGTCTTCTGAACGTGATAAAAAAAGTTTACTGGCAGTCAATCTCGGATTGGGTATTAATGTCGCCCTTGCCGCTCTAAAAACTTATATTGGAGTGATCGGGCACAGTCCCGCCCTGTTAGCCGAGGGTATTAATTCAACATCAGATGTAGCTTATTATATTGTTGCCAGCGTATTTGTCCGCATGGCCAATAAACCAGCAGACGATGAACATCCCTATGGACACCAACAAATGGAAAGCATTGCTGCCGTTGTTGTTGGTTCCTTTATTGTCACAACTGCAGTGGCTGTCTTTTGGGATGCTATAGATAAGATCTGGGATCTATTGAGTGGAAGTACCACCTCTGTAGGGGCATCAACAACTGCGCTATGGATGGCCCTGGTCACTGTGGGTATCAAAATATTTCTGACTGTATTTGTTCTTCGCCTTGGGAAAGAAACCAGGAACCCGGTAGTTGAAGCCATGGCTTTTGATCACAGGAATGATCTATTCTCCGCAGCCGCTGCTTCCATCGGGATTTTCCTTGGTCAGCGTGGACTACCCTGGGTTGACCCGCTGGCGGGTGCAGTTGTAGCCTTATTGATCCTGCGTACCGGTATTTATATTCTAAAAGAATCATCTGTTGAATTAATGGATACAGTTCCCGGTAAAGAACTGGCAGAACAAATATCTGAAATCCTGAAAGAAGAACCCGGTGTGATACAGCTCCAGGAGGTTCAGGCTCACCGTTTTGGACCCCATTCTGTGGTTAACGTAACCATCGGAATCGATGGAAATATCCCTGTTCGGGATGGTGATGAAATCGCCAACAAAGTTGAGTCATTACTTTATAACCGGGTGCCAAATTTACGGCGTGTTCATGTTCATTATCACCCCGCCGATGATGAACACCATAACATGACGATTGAACAGATACTGGCAGAGTCCCGCAGACACATCAGCGATTACCA
>CAZBRI010000094.1:0-9083 GCA_964494055.1 uncultured Anaerolinea sp. | reverse complement strand
CTCATACCGGGCTTCCTTTCGCCCTTTAAATGATGCAATCATAAGCGGACGAATCCGCGGGGTAGCTGCTATAGTGGGCTGCAATAATCCCAGGTCAAAACAGGACTACCTGCACGTTAAAGTCGTTCGGGAATTATTAAAACAGGATGTTCTTGTCGTCCAAACTGGCTGCGGTGCGATCGCGTCTGCCAAACTTGGATTGCTGCTTGGAGAAGCCGGATTGGACCAGGTAGGAAAAGGCCTGCGGGAAATTTGCGAAACAATCGGTATTCCGCCGGTACTCCATATGGGTTCGTGCGTCGATAACACACGTATCCTGACTGTTTTGACTCAGATGGCAGAAGAAGGCGGTCTTGGAGATGATATTGACCAGATTCCCGCAGTCGGTCTGGCACCTGAATGGATGTCTGAAAAAGCGTTAGCTATTGCAACTTACTGTGTTGCATCAGGTGCGTACGTCATTTTTGGAGGCCAATCACCCATTGGCGGCATGCCAGGAAAAGTAGATAACAGTGATCATGTCCTCAAATATATTTCCGAAGGCTGGGAAGCTCTTTATGGCGGGAAACTTGAATTTATTCCTGAGCCGGAAGAAATGATCAAAGCCACGCTTGCCCACATTGATAAAAAACGTGCAGCACTTGGTTTACCAGCCTGGGATCCAGAGAAATTCGGAAAATCAGGTGACAGTGAAATGTTGGCACTTGAAGCACTTCCATTTGAAGAACGGCGCGAAGCGATATACGGTTAATAATTTGATCAATTTCATTCATGCAATCAGGAATGAATAATTGACAGGAATAATTGGAGATAAATCATGTCACGATATATAGCAACCAGGGCTATTCGAGGCGCAAATGCTTTGGTAACAGAAGCAGAAATTATGTTAAAAAAAGCCATCGCCGAAAAGGGTGAAGATGCGCCGATCTCTTTTCCGAATACCGCTTATTATCTGCCTACAATCTATGCACTAACAGGTATCGCTGTAGAAAAATTAGGGCAATTGAAGGATGTTTTGCTGCACGCTAGAGATTTATTACACCCTTCACCAGCTCTTCGGCACTGGACGCCTTACCTTGGCGAAACGCTTGACAGCGGTATGGCAACATTATTTGCTGCTGAAACCATAGAAGCTATCCGATTTATATATAACCTTCAGCCCGAAAAGAAACTTGGGTTTTCATTAGCAGGCGGCACAGCTTATCCTGCCCTCGGCGATCAAGGCGGATATCTGAATGGTCCAATCGATGATATCCGGCTCCGCTCATGGGGCATCTCTCTTGTTGACGGCCGCATGCCGGGATTTGCTGCCATTGTGGGCTGTGCAAAATCCAACCGGGTGGCAGTAAAAATTGTCAGAGAGCTTCAAAAAAGAAATATTCTCACATTCTTGTGCGGTAATGTAAACGGGCGTTCAATTATCGATCAGCTCAATGAAGAAGGTGTTGAACTTGGTTACGATACTTATACAGTGCCATTTGGGACTGATACGATCTCAGCAATTTATCCCCTAGGGTTTGCTGCCAGGTCAGCCCTAACCTTCGGCGGTATGAAAGCGGGCATGGCCCAGGACATCCTTCTTTACAATAAGGACCGGGTATTTGCTTTTGTGCTGGCCCTGGGTGAAGTAGATGATCTGAAATATGCGGCTGCAGCCGGCGCAATTAATTTTGGTTTCCCGGTGATTGCTGATACTGTCATCCCTGAAATTTTACCAACGGGTGTTACAACTTATGAACATGTTGTCTCAGTGCCTTTCGATAAAATTGAAGGTGCGGATGATCTGGAACGTGCTGAAAGATTGATCCAAAAATGTATTGAAGTGCGCGGTGTCAAAATTAAAATGACCGAGGTCCCGATTCCGGTACCATATGGCTCTGCATTTGAAGGTGAAGTAGTCAGAAAAACTGATCTTCGGGTTGAATTCGGTGGAAAACACAGCCGATGTTATGAATATTTATACACAGCACCTTTTGATGATGTGGTGGATGGCAAGATTGAGATCATCGGCCAGGATTTCAGCGCTGTTCCTTCACAGGGAAGTTTGAATGTCGGCGTGGTGGTTAAAGTCGCCGGCAGATCGATGCAGGCGGATTTTGAACCTGTACTGGAAAGGCAGATTCATTATTTTGTAAATGGTGCATCCGGTATTCAGCATGTAGGACAGCGCGATATTGCCTGGATAAGAATTTCCAACTCAGCGGCTGATAAAGGTTTCTCGTTAACCGACCTTGGAAAGATTTTGCATGCCCGGTTCCATGCCGATTTTGGTGCTATTGTCGACAAGGTTCAAGTTACGATTTTTACTGAAACTATTCAATTTGAGAAATGGCTTGAAACTGCCAGGAAGACTTATGACTTCCGTAATAAACGCTTGGCAGATCTGACAGATGACAAAGTGGAAGAATTTTATTCATGTACGCTCTGCCAGAGTTTTGCCCCCAACCATGTGTGCGTGGTTAGTCCTCAACGGCTCGGTTTATGCGGTGCCTACAATTGGCTGGATTGCAAAGCATCATTCAATATCAATCCCACCGGACCCAATCAACCTATCAAACTTGGAAAACCGATTGATATGGCAAAAGGTTATTGGAGCGGAACAAATGAATACGCGGCAATGGGTTCTCATGGTGTCGTAAATGAGGTTTCCATGTATTCAATTATGGAAAACCCGATGACTGCCTGCGGCTGCTTTGAATGCATCGTGATGTTAATTCCTGAAGCAAATGGTGTCATGATTGTCAGCCGTGAGGATACGAGCATGACACCAGCGGGAATGACTTTCAGTACATTGGCTGGAATTGCCGGCGGCGGTCTTCAAACGCCCGGCGTGATGGGGGTTGGCAAATTTTACCTCGTCAGCCCTAAATTTATCTCAGCTGATGGCGGTTTTAAACGGGTCGTCTGGATGTCTTCTGTTTTGAAAGAAACAATGGCGGATGAATTCAGTGCAGTCGCTGAAAGAGAAGGCGATCCTGACCTTATGGAACGCATTGCGGATGAACGGAGCGTCGGTACTGTCGACGAATTATTAGCCTGGCTGGAAGCACATCAACATCCGAGCATGATCATGGATCCGATGTTCTAAAACATAATCGATCAACAGGGGATTGAGATTGCTATCTCAATCCCCGTCAAAAATAATATGGATCAAAAATTAGTTCGCGATTTGATGTCAGTAGGTGTGCCAACTTGTAAAACATCCACCAATATTGTTGAAATAGCTGCTTATATTCTTCAACATAATATTGAGGAAATGGTGGTGTTAGGTACTGAAGGTGAAGGCATCGGGGTCGTAGGTTTCGAAGAATTGATAAATGTATACGAAAAAGAAAACTTCAGGTCACTCAATGCTGAAAGCGTCATGCGTGAAGGAGTTCCTGAAATACCGGCGGATATTTCTCTGACCCTGGCTGCTAAAATTATGCAGGACAAAAAAATAAGAGTTGCTTATCTGACGCATAATTCTGCCGGGATCATTTATCCGGCAGCCTATATATCTTACAAACACATTATCAGGCATATTGCAGCAAAATCGGATGCTGACCTTGTTGATCTTGGGCTTACCGCTGAAAGAAAATCTCCCATTGAGACCTTTTTGGCAAGAAGAGATGAAGCAAGAAAAAAAGCCGGCCTGGCCTGATTGATAATTAGCATTTGTTTTCTTTACCAAATATTCAGTGTGAAAACGACATAAATACATTTGTTGTACACAATAGGAGTTGATCATGACAATAGAAATCCCAAAAGATAAATGGACAGGAAAAGTTCGAACGATATCAATTGGCGCTGCTGCGAGTGAAGGCGGAACACGTGCCAGGGCAATTACCATAGGCGGTGATTCCACCATGCCTTTTTTACATTTTGAATCCCCGACAGTCAATACACCGGTAATCGCAATCGAAATCAGGTCAAGAAAACCAGATGATTGGTCCCCGCTTCTTGTTAATGCATGGGGTGAAAGCATGAATACACCTGCTGCATGGGCAAAAGCTGCTGAAAAAGCTGGCGCGGATATGATCGTTTTGTGGCTGTCCGCTGAAGACAGTCCGGACGATGCGGTAGCAGCAGTTAAGCAGGTTTTAAAAGAAACAGGTGTGCCGCTGGCTGTTTTCGGTCCTGGAAATATTGAAAAAGATAATGATCTCCTCGTTGCTGTTTCTGAAGCGGCTAAGGGCGAGAGATTGGTTCTTGGCATTTGCGAAGATAAAAATTACCGGACAATTGCAGCAACCTCCATGGCAAATGGTCATGTGATTGTTGCAAGAACCGCGATGGATGTGAACCTTGCAAAACAGCTCAATATCCTGATCAGCGACATGGGGCTTCCACTGGATAGAGTCATTATGGATCCAACAACCGGTGCGCTCGGATATGGCATGGAATACGGTTTTTCTGTTATGGAACGTTTGAGGCTTGCAGCATTGCAGGGTGATTCCATGACACAGCTCCCCATGATGGTAACAACCGGAATTGAAACCTGGAAAACAAAGGAAGCAAAAGTCGGTACAGGTGTTCCGGAGTCCTGGGGTGATTGGCAGGAAAGAGCCATTGACTGGGAAACAACAACTTCCCTCGCATTGCTGGAAAGCGGGGCAGCGATTATTGTTTTACGCCACCCGGAATCAATTAAAAGAGTCCGAACAGCAATTTCGGAACTCATGACAGTGTAGGAGGACAACATGGCTCTCTCTGGTATTCAAATATATAAATTATTACCACAAACCAATTGTAAGGAATGTGGTTTTCCTACCTGCCTGGCATTTGCAATGAAACTTGCCGCTAAACAAGTTGAATTAGCCGGCTGCCCGTATGTTAGTCCCGAGGCAAAAACACAATTAGCGGAATCCTCTGCGCCGCCAGTGCGCTTGATTACACTTAAAGGTCCTGCTTCTGAAATTAAAATTGGCAATGAAGTTTGCCTGTACCGTCATGAAAAAACTTTCTATAATAAATGCGGGATCTTTATTAAAATACGTGCATCCCAGGCGGACATTTCTGAAGTAGTAAAAAAAGCTGATGCCTATAAAGTTACCTACGTTGGAATGGAATTAGTTGTCGATGGTTTTGCAATAGAAGCAGACAATGGATCGAATTTTGAAGCAGCTATAAAGACTGTAAGATCTATTTCAGGAAAACCGCTAATATTAATTTCTGAAGACCAGGCATTATTATCAAAAGGATTAAGTTTGTTGAATGGCGAGACCCCGATGATTGCAGGTGCCAATTCAAATAACTGGGAGTCTTTGGCTGAACTCGCTAAAAATTCGAAAGCAGTGCTCGGTGTAAAAGCGGATACCCTGGATGAATTAGCTGCCCTGACAGAATCGATCAAAAACAAAGGTTTTGAAGATATTGTCCTGATCCCGGTTGGAAAGAATATGGCCTCATCGCTGGCAAATGCCACTCAAATCCGCAAACTAGCACTGAAAAATTTCCGGCCTTTCGGATTTCCAATACTCACATTGCCGCGCGAATCTGGTTCAACAGAAAACGAAACAATCGTTGCTGCCCAGGCGGTCATCAAATATTCCGGTTTTGTGATCTTGAATGATTTCAAACCTGAACAAATGTACGCCCTCCTTGTCCTGAGAGAAAATATTTATACAGATCCTCAAAAACCGATACAAGTCACACCCGGTTTATACGAAATCAATAATCCGAATGCGGATTCACCAGTTCTTGTGACAACAAATTTCAGCATTACTTACTTCTCAGTTGCCAATGAGGTGGAAAGCTCAGGATTGCCTGCCCGGCTTTTGGTGGTCGATGCAGACGGTATGTCAGTACTGACAGCCTGGGCTGCTGGAAAATTTGATGCTGAAAGAATTGGTAAGGCAGTGAAAAGTCTCGGCATAGCAGATATTATCAATAAAAAGCAGATTGTGATTCCAGGACACGTCGCTGTTCTTTCCGGTGAATTGGAAGAAGAACTCCCGGGATGGGATATCAAGGTCGGCCCGCGGGAAGCAGTTGACTTGCCAGGGTTTATGAAAAACGTCTTATAAAATTTTATCTTAATCTTCAATGGCAGTCTCATCAAACATTACAGTTAGTGAGACTGCCTCATAATTTATAAAAAAAGCTGCAGCAAATAAATCGCATGTCTGAATTCAACGTCATCTTTCATAAAGCAGATGGAGCAATTAAAACAATCCGGGTTCCTTCCGGAACTTTGCTTTCAGATGCAGCACAGGACGCTGGATTAGAAATTGGGCTGCCCTGCGGCGGCCAGGGACGCTGCGGCAGATGTATTGTTCAGGTACAGGAAGGTTCCATCCGGCAGCGTTCAACAAATAAGTTAACAAAAGAAGCTGTTGAAAACAATTACGTTTTGGCATGTCAATCGATTATTCAGAGTGATATTTCAATTTTTATCCCTGAACAGGAAAAAATTGAAAGAAAACTTAACACAGATCAAACCGCTGCCGATGTTTTAATCCCTGATGGATATGATTTTAATTGGTCCCAAAACATCCGCAGGGTAGAAATTTTTCTCAATGAACCGTCCATGGATGACCAGACGGATGACTGGAACCGTGTCAAATCAAGTTTACGTAAGAATTACCATTTTGATACTATCAATGGCAGTTTGTCATTAATCCGTCGAATGGGTTCAGTTCTAAGGGATGGAAGCTGGCATATATTTGTTGTTTTCAATCTGGTTGATAAAAATACAATTGACATAATTGATATTCTTCCATACTCAGAAGAAAACGAAGGGCCTGTATATGCTGCAGCAATTGACATTGGTACCACAACGGTCAGTTTTTGGCTGGTGGATTTAAGTAGCGGCGCGGTAAAAGCACAGGCCGCCGATTACAACAGTCAAATCGGAAAAGGTGAAGATGTTATTTCACGTATCATTTTTTCCGCGAAAGAAAAAGGACTGTCTGAACTTCAGGGTAAAGTTGTTGAAACCATCAATTCACTCAGCCGGAGTGCCTGTAAACGTGCAGGGATCAACAGTTCAGAAATCATAAAGGCAACAATTGCCGGCAATAGTACAATGATCCATTTGCTGCTCGGCATACCCGCAAATACGATCCGCTATGCTCCCTTTATCACAACGGTAAATCATCCTCCGCTCACAAATGCGAGAGAATTGGGATTGAATTTTTGTCCGGATGCCATTGTTGACAGCTTACCGGGTGTGGCGAGTTACGTGGGGGCAGATATTACTGCTGGTGTTTTATCGAGTGAGCTGGATATCACAGATAAAGTTACATTGTTCATTGACGTTGGAACAAACGGTGAAATTGTTTTTGGGAACCGCGATTGGCTCGTCACTTGCGCATGTTCTGCAGGACCGGCATTTGAAGGAGCCGGTGTGCAGCATGGCATGCGTGCGACAAAAGGAGCTATTGAAGAAGTTTGGATTAACGGGGCAAATTTTGAACCTGCTTATCGCGTTATTGGCAGCGTTACCCCCAAAGGAATCTGTGGTTCTGGTTTAATTTCCATTCTCGCAGAGATGTTTATCACTGGTATTGTCGATAAAAAAGGTAACATCAATTTAAGTTTACCAACCAGAAGGGTTCGCATGGGTGAACACGGCGCTGAATATGTCGTCTGCTGGAAGGAAGATATTGGCAGCGATCAGGATATTTTCATCAGTCGTGTCGATATTGATAATTTGATCAGGGCAAAAGCAGCAATATATGCTGGCTTTACCGTTCTGGCTGAACAGGTTGGTCTTTCCCTGGAAAATGTTGAGCAAATGTTTATTGGCGGTTCATTCGGGAAATATATCAATGTTGAAAAAGCCATTCAAATCGGATTGCTGCCAGATATGCCCTGGGAAAAATTCAAATACCTGGGCAATACTTCAATCAAAGGAGCATATTTTACACTCCTCAGCAATTCTGACCGTGAAAGAATCGAAACAATTGCAGGAAGAATGACCTACATTGAATTATCGGCTGATAATACTTTCTATGAGGCTTTTACATCGGCATTATTTTTACCGCATACCGATATTGCCAAATTTCCATCCTTGAATTTTCTATTTTCAACCCAGTCAAGTCCTGATCTGAATTAGTCAAAATAGTCAGATCACCCAATAAAAAGTAATGGAGGCAGCATGTATATCATAGGCGAAAACATACACATAATTTCTGAAAAGGTAAAAGAAGCATTGACAAATCGAGACCGGGAATTCTTTATGGATCTCGCGGTCAGGCAGGTTGAAGCAGGCGCAAGTGCCGTAGATATTAATCTCGGCCCTAGAAAAAAAGATTGGGCTGAAGTTTTTCCCTGGATTGTTGAAACCATCGAATCTGTTGTTGATGTGCCTTTATCAATTGACACAACCAACCTGGATGGTATGGAAGCTGCATTAAAATCGATCAAAAAAAATCAGGCTATTTTGAACTCTACTTCGGCTGAGCCTGAACGTCTTGAAAAAATTCCGCTCCTGGCAAAAAAATATGGAGCAAAAGTGATCGCCCTGACAATGGCTTCCGAAGGGATTCCTGTTTCTGCAGATGACCGCGTCACAATTGCCCTCGAAAAACTGATTCCTCGCATGATGGAAATTGATTTTCCGATGAGCGATCTGATCATTGACCCATTGGTATTGACAACCTCAGGCTGTCAGCAGTATTGCCCGCATTTGATCGAAACAGTCCGAACGCTGCAGTATGCATGGGACCCGGCTCCAATGATCTCGGTCGGATTATCCAATGTATCAAATTCAGTTCCTGCTGAAAACCGCCCGCTGATAAACCGTGTTTACCTTTCCATGCTCATGGGTGTTGGACTTCAAATGATGATTGCAAATCCATTTGACAAGGAACAAAACGATGTAATCAAGTGGATCGAGACAAAGGATATTTCCAGTCCGTTATCGAGATTGTATAATAAAATTGCTGAAAGAATTGGTTTAGCAGATAGCCCTCAACCAGAAGATTTTGATATGAACGATCCTCAGCAGAAATCTATCTGGAAAACTACCCAAATTCTTCTTGACAAAGTTATTTATGCTGATGGATACTTAACCCAATAGAAATTTCATTATTTGATCTTTCATAAATCAATTTTTAGGAGATAGCAATGCCAATTTTCACACCCGGCCGCAGGTG
>CAZBRI010000093.1:6814-9131 GCA_964494055.1 uncultured Anaerolinea sp. | reverse complement strand
GAATGCATCACAGCACCCTGGACACCGCCCGGTTTTTCACTTGCCTGTAAAATAAATGCGCCTGCCCCATCACCAAATAAAATACAAGTGTTCCGGTCTGTCCAATCAACGAAACGGGATAAAGTTTCGGTTCCAATCACCATAACAGTTTTGACTGAACCAGACTTGATGGATTGAGCACCCATACTCAACCCATAAATAAACCCTGAGCAGGCAGCGGAAAGATCGAAGGCTCCGGCGTTACTTGCACCTAGTTTATCCTGTATCAGGCAGGCAGTAGCCGGGAAGATATATTCGGGGGTTGATGTTGAACAAATAATCAGATCAAGATCGGTAGGAAGTAAACCAGCTACTTTCAGAGCATTGAAGGCAGCTTCCGTTCCAAGAGATGAGGCTGTTTCATTTTCAGCAGCAATATGTCTTTCACGTATACCAGTCAGCTCACGAATTTTTTGATCACTTGTATCAACCAGCTTACTAATATCATCATTGGTTAATATCTTATGGGGAACTGACATTCCCCATCCAGTGATATGTGCGTATGGCATTTTTTCTCCTTGATAACTATTTCCAGCATTTTCAATAAATTTTTACCGGAGAATTATTCGGTAAATCGGCTGAAAACCAGTGTTGCATTGTGCCCGCCAAAACCAAAAGAATTGGACATAATGTGATCGGGGTGTAAAGAACGTGCCCGGTTAGGAATATAATCCAGGTCACAATTTGGGTCAGGGGTGGAATAATTAATGGTGGGGGGCAGAATATTTTTTTGGAATATTTCTGAACAGATCGCAGCTTCAACAGCACCGGATGCGCCCAACAAGTGACCGGTCATCGATTTTGTAGATGAAACCGGTATTTTATAAGCATATTCGCCGAATGTTGTTTTAATCGCGGCTGTTTCAGATTTGTCATTTAGCGTGGTCGAAGTTCCATGAGCATTAATATAGCTGATGTCTTTCGGCTGTAACCCAGCATTTTCAAGCGCAAGTTTCATACACAGGGCTGCGCCGGCCCCATTTTCTGCAGGTGCGGAAATATGATATGCATCATCGGTTGTACCGTAACCGGTCAGCTCACACAAAATTTTAGCACCACGGTTAAGAGCATGCTGCAGTTCTTCAAGAACCAGCATCGCCCCGCCTTCGCCCATAACAAAACCATCGCGATTTTTATCAAATGGCCGTGAGGCTTTTGTTGGATCTTCATTATATGTAGAAAGAGCCGTCATCACGTTCAAACCTGCCATGGCAACAGAAACGATTGACGCCTCTGACCCGCCGGCTAACATGACATCTGAAGAACCTCTGCGGATCATTTCAGCTGCTTCGCCGACTGCATTTGAACCAGTTGCACAGGCTGTTACATAAGCTGCATTCGGCCCACGGACACCAAGACGAATGGCAATCGTCCCGGCTGCGTTATCAGCAATCATCATAGGAACTAAAAATGGGCTGACGCGCTCAGGCCCTTTCTCGCGGAGCACTTCAACTTGATCCAATAAAGTTCCCACCCCGCCGATGCCGGTACCGACAATCACGCCGATACGGTCTCTATTCTCATTTTCGAGTGATAATTTGGCATGAGTGACTGCTTCTTCTGCCGCAGCGGCAGCAAACTGGCAAAACCGATCCATTCTGCGAACATCTTTATTGCCCAGGATCGCTGCTCCATCAAACCCTTTTACCTCGCAGGCAAATTGAGTTTTATGCATGGATGCATTGAAATGTGTTATAGGTCCAGCACCGGATTTACCTTCAATCAAAGCATTCCATGTATCAGTAAAATTATTTCCAAGCGGGCTGATGCATCCAAGCCCGGTGACAACAACTCTTCTTCGCATTAAACTATCTCCTAAAAATATTCTCTTTCATAAAACAAGGACTCAGCATGGCTGAGCCCTCGAGACACATCCTAAAAAATATAACACAAAAAAATCCAAAGGGATGCGAGTTACATCAACCCTTCAATAAGCTGACCTCTCTCCTCTCCTCAGCCGGCAGATCTAAAGGAGGCAGTTCTGATAAAGAATTCAACCCGAAGTGCTGCAAGAATTCTGGTGTTGTTCCGAATAAAATGGGTCTTCCCGGACCTTCTGACCGGCCGACTTCCTGGAGAAGACCTTTACTTAACAGGCTCTTAATCACCCCATCGCTGTTAACACCTCGTACAGAGTCTACAGCGGGGCGGGTCACCGGTTGTTGATATGCAATAATCGCAAGGGTTTCAAGAGCAGCACGGCTCAGCCTGGAGGTGGCTTCCAAACCCAGGTATTTTTCAATGTAATCTGCCATTTCTGGTGCTGTAGTCAATTGAA
>CAZBRI010000093.1:0-6804 GCA_964494055.1 uncultured Anaerolinea sp. | reverse complement strand
TCCAGCCCTTTTTCGATCCGGGAGACAGTGACTTCCAACGTTGAAGCAAGCTGTGCAGGGGCGACTGGTTCTGCGGCAACAAAAAGTAAGCCCTCAAGTATGGCGGCTATGTTCATCTCAATGATTTGTAAATCGCTCATGCTATAATTACTCCGGTAATTTCATTTTAATTTGCCCCCTTTGTTGAGGGGCGGAGATATTTTTTGAATGCATCCTCATTCTAAAAGGATAATTTTATTTTTACTCACTTTATCGATCATCCCGATCGCCTGTACAATATTTGTAGGCGGACCAGAATATCCTGCTGACAAGATAAATACATCTGAAGAAGCTCTGCGCAATTTGAATGATCAATTAACCATTGCGGGCACTGAATCTGCATTAACCGGAAAAATTACGATCAATGTGGACGAGACCCAGGTTACTTCTATCCTTGCAAACCGATTAGCCTCTCAACCTGATCCTATTTTCCAGGAGCCGCAGGTTTACTTCCAGAATGGAGAAATTCAAGTTTATGGAAAAGTCAACCAGGGGAATTTGCAGGCAAATGTCCGGATTGTTTTAAATGCTTCTGTTGACGAAAACGGAAAACCTGTCATAAAAATTATTTCAACCGATTTCGGACCATTTCCGGCAACGGATGGTTTAAACCAATCAATCAGTGCGTTGGTCGATCAGGCATTTAATGGGTCCATAGGGCCTGTAATCACCGGTATGCGGCTTGAAACCATTGAAATCAATAATGGTGTGTTAAAACTCACCGGAAGAACCAAGTAGGCAGATTATACCAAGTGTTATTCTCCAAATTTAACCCAAGGTCATTATTATTTTTTTGCCTGCTGTTTTTATCAATCAGCGGATGTATTTCACCGCGGATTTCCCAAACTCAAAAAAAAACCACTGTCACTTTATCAGTTGACGGGAAAAAAATTAAGGTTTCAATCCCTTCAGGCAGCAAAGTTCAACAAGTCCTCGAGACTGCAGATGTAACGCTTGGCACACTCGATAAAGTAACTCCACTCGCTTATTCTGTAGTCACTGATGATCTCGCAATTATTGTTACAAGAGGACGAGAAGAGTTTGAAACCAAGCAGATAACCATCCCTTTTGAGAGACAAACTGTAAGGAACGAATCCATAGCGATTGGTGAAACAAAATTGCTGCAGACCGGTTCAAATGGGATAGAAGAACTGGTTTACCGCCATTATTATGAAAATGATCAACTGCTGGGAACAAGTGTCTCTAGAAGCACAATCCTTGAGCCGGCTGTACCTGAAATCATGATGCTTGGTGTTCAAGCACCATTCACACCTCTTCCCATCAAAGGGAAACTGGTTTATCTCTCTGGCGGGAATGCATGGCTGATGCAGATATCGACATCCAAAAGGACACCGTTGGTTACGACTGGCGACCTGGACGGACGAATCCTGAGGCTTTCCAACGACGGGAAATGGCTGCTTTTTACAAGAAAATCCAGCAAACCATCAGAAATTGAGATCAACACTTTATGGGCATTGAATACAGATGACACACTTGCGAAACCAATCGATCTCAAAATCTCAAATATCATTCATTTTGCAGACTGGGATCCGACATCACAAACTGCTAATCGAATTTTATTCTCGACTGTAGAACCCAGGAAAGCATCACCTGGCTGGCAGGCTAATAATGACCTTTACCGAATGGTAATCAGTCAAAACGGTAACCTGGGAACAAAAGAAAAAATCATCGATGTCAATACCGGCGGCGTTTATGGCTGGTGGGGAACTAATTATTACTGGTCGCCAGAAAGAAATTTACTCGCATACAGCAGACCTGATGGAATTGGTTTAGTTAATTTTGAGAAAAAAATACTGATTCCATTATTAAAAATCACTCCCCTGCAGACCCATTCTGACTGGGCATTAATCCCTGAAATTGCCTGGGGAGCTGACGGAGAAATCATTTATACCGTCACTCATCCATCCCCATCCGGATTAACCAACCCTGAAGAATCCCCAAATTTTGACCTTAATGCGCTATCATTGGAAAATAAAATCAATATTCCGTTGGTTCAGCAAAGCGGCATGTTCGCTTACCCTTCTGTGTCATCAGCAAGGCAAATTGGGAAGGAACGTTCTTATTCAATTGCGTACCTGCAATCATTGACGCCAAACCAATCTGGTACATCAGGTTATAAGCTCATCATCATGGATCGTGATGGATCCAACAAACGGGAAGTATTTCCAAATCCCGGATCACCGGGAATTACCCCGCAAAAAATTCAATGGGCACCTTCAGCAATTTCTGAAGATGAAGGTGATTTCCTGGCGATCCTATACCAGGGAAACATCTGGCTGATAGATGCTTCAACGGGTATTGCCCAGCAGGTAACTGGAGACGGGTCAATTCAAAAAATTGATTGGCAATAAAAATAATAAATTTAAGGTTAAGAGTAAAATAAGAATTCAATTTTTGAAAATTAATTCCGGTATTGAATTCTGTTTTTAAGTCAGTATTTCATTTGATTACAAATATCGATAAAATTATTTCTGGAGATCATTATGCGAATTTTAATAACTGGTGCAGCAGGTTTTCTTGGATCACACCTGTGTGACCGTCTGATCAAGGATGGTCATGATGTAGTAGGTATTGACAATTTTGTCACCGGTTCAAGAGAAAATATTGCACACCTGATGGGTAAAGACCGGTTCACTTTTTATAAACATGATGTTTCCAATTACATTTTTATTCCAGGAAAATTAGACGGCGTGATGCACTTTGCTTCGCCAGCCAGTCCAAATCCTTCCTCACCTTACGCCTATTTTAATCTTCCCATTCAAACAATGAAGGCTGGTGCATTGGGGACACACAATACTTTGGGTGTTGCAAAAGCGAATAATGCTCGTTTCTTGCTCGCTTCCACGAGTGAAATTTATGGCGACCCGATTGAACACCCGCAAAAAGAAACCTACTGCGGGAATGTCGATATCACCGGACCTCGCGCCGTGTATGATGAAGCAAAAAGGTTTGCTGAATCGCTGACACTGGCGTATCACCGGCAGCATGGAGTGAACACCAGTATCGTCCGGATTTTTAATACCTATGGTCCACGCATGGACCTGGAAGACGGCAGGGCATTACCGAATTTACTCAAACAAGCTTTGCTCGGACAGGCTCTGACAGTATACGGCGACGGCGGGCAAACCAGATCATTTTGTTATGTAGATGACCTGGTTGATGGAATTGTCCGGCTGTTATACTCTGATGAACATATGCCGGTAAATATCGGCAACCCGGTTGAGATGACCATCCTTCAATTTGCTGAAGCGATCAATCGCATGACAAAAAATCCGGGCGGGATTACTTATGTTGATGCACGGTCATCACGAGATCCGCAGCGAAGACAGCCAGACATAACGAGGGCACAAACCATCCTAGGATGGCAGCCAAAAGTAGACCTGGAAGAAGGCATTAATAAAACAATTCCATATTTCAAGGAAAAATTAAATTTAGCATGACAAAAATAATGATTAACCCTGCCGAAAGAACCCGTTTTCTAAAATTTGCTGCCGTTGGTGTTTTCGGCGCATTAATTGATTTCGGGGTCATGAATTCCCTCGTCACTTTCGTACACCTCCCTTTTGTGGCTGCCGGGACGATATCTTTTATTTGTGCAGTCATCAGTAATTTTATCTGGAATCGTTTTTGGACTTATCCTGAGTCTAGGTCAAAAGCCCTTATTGGACAATTAGGGCAATTTGCACTGGTTAATGCAGCAGGATTATTAATCAGAATACCGATTCTTAGGTTTGGGGAACCGGCCTTTGATAACTTGCTTCTCAAAATGCCTGTTGCCGCCCAAAGCCACCAATTTATCAGTCATAATGGGACACTCGCACTTGCAGTGGGAATTGTGATGATGTGGAATTTCTTTGTCAACAGGTATTGGACCTATAATGATATTGATAATGCCGGACGATAAATTAATAAAATCATGACCAAATCTATCATTCCGATCTATACATCACGCGGTGAGGCAGAAGCCCTGCTCGCATACCCGTATATCTTCAACCGTACTGGAGATTGGATCGGTTTTGTTACAGCAGAGAAAAATGTATATTCCATTCTCGGGCATTTCGTGGGCAAACTGACCATGGATCCCAGGATTGTGCGTAAGCGTTTTGATGATAATAAACCCAGCATTGTTCCTCCTGTAGATCCGGGTCAGATGTATTTTTCCAACACGATTCCCCTGCCGGGCTTGATGGCGGATCTTCCTTATGGATTGATAGATGTACTCCTGGATGAACCTTTTCGGCTGCACACCTCTGATACTGGTGAACTGAAGGAAGATCTTTATTGATGGAACATAAATTAACGCCCAAGCCGATGAAGAATTCACGAATCACAATTGCTCAGATGATGCAGCCTGAACATGCAAATAACCTTGGCAATGTTCATGGCGGCTGGATCATGAAGCTGGTTGATGAATGCGGTGCGCTTGCCTGTATGCGGCATGCTCAACGCCGGGTGGTTACTGTTGAAGTGGACAGCATGACATTCAGGCAGCCAATTCGAATTGGTGATTTGGTGACGCTAACTTCCGAAGTTACATATACCGGTCATACATCCATGGAAGCTGAAGTTTTTGTGGTTGCCGAAAACCCGGTCACTGGTGTGAGAACGCACACAAATAATGCTTACGTGGTTTATGTTGCGCTGGATGATGATGGAAAACCTGTGGAAATTGCGCCTATCATGGCTGAAAATGATGATGAAGCTGTTCGAATCGAACGCGGCCGGGAAAGGCAAGCAATCCGGCTGAAGAAGTGATCGAATGTGCCCGACGGATGCTGCCCAACCTTCTGAAAATAAAACACTTGCCAACGATGACGGGGTTATACACAATTTTCGTTCTCTAAAAGAATTGATCGATCATGCATCCGGCAAAGACCTGGTCAGCAATTCTGAGCAAATTGGGGATTCAGGCATTGCTGAAAATTTACCTTTTCCGTTCCTGGCATTGGTCGGTCAGAATGAGATGAAATTAGCCTTGCTGCTTGGTTTAATTAATCCCAACATTGGCGGAATTCTGCTGGTTGGGCCAAGGGGAACAGGGAAAACTACAGCGGTTCGCTCGTTGTTAAATTTATTACCGGAAATTGAACGATCAACCTGTTATTACGGCTGCCTGCCTGAAGATATTGAGACCGGGGGTATGGATGCAGTCTGCCCAGATTGTGCAAAAAAATACGCCAATGGAGAATCTCTCAAAAGACTGGACAACGTAAAGCTTGTGGAACTGCCGCTTAATTCACGGCTGGATGATGTAGTGGGCAGTGTGGATGAACGGGCAGCCATTCATGACCGGATGCGAATCAGAAAAGGCATCCTGGCACAGGCCGATAAAAATTTACTTTATATTGACGAAATAAATTTACTGGGCGATGACATTATCGATGCAATCCTGGATGCCGCTGCTCAGGGCAGCTATAAAGTCCGCAGAGGACCGGTTTCTGCCAATTATCGTTCCCGTTTTGTTTTGATCGGTTCGATGAATCCTGAAGAGGGAAAACTGAGACCGCAGATTTTGGATAGATTTGGGCTAAGGGTCATCGTGCATGGATTGGAGAATGTCGATGACCGGCTGGAAGCTTACAGGCGGGTAAAATCCTACCTGACAAACCCACGGGTATTTATCAATCAGTTTTCAGCGGAAATCAATAACGCCAGGCAGGATATCATTGAAGCAAGAAAACTCCTTCCATCGGTCAGTTTACCGGACGAGATTGCCAACAATGCCATAAGATTGATCCAGAAAATGGGAATTGATTCTTTGCGGGCAGAAATCACCTGGTTTGAAGCTGCAAGAGCTTATACCGCAGCTGATGGACGATCAACGGTTAACAGCGAAGACCTTGCATCTGTTGCACCCATGTCTTTGCGATTACGGCGTTCTGCATTCATGTCCAACTATTTCGAACAACAAAAAGTGGAAGAAGTTGAACTATCCAGCCTGCTAGGTAAGGCCGCACTTTGACAGCTATGCAACCTCTAATTTTTACTCGCAGTGAAAATCAGAACCAATAAATTTAATGAAAAAAATCCTCACATCTCCTCTGCTTTACCTGATTGCCTTAAATTTAATAGCCGGCCTGCTTACATTTCGTGATTTTGGCATGTCCTGGGATGAACCTCTTTTTTATAATTACGCAGATTCAATAAGAACTGCTTATTCTCCAGACGCTTTCTCACCAAATTTCGATTTTGAACAAGTCTACGGAAAAAGCGCAGAAGATCATAAAATTTATGGTCCAGCTTACCTGCTGCTCGCGCACCCTTTCCAGGAGGCAGCAAAATTTTTATTCCAAACAGATATGGCATCTGCCTGGCACCTGGTGAATTTTCTAACATTTCAGATTGGGTTAATAGTTTTTTATCTATTCGGCAGACGATGGTTTGATCAATGGCCGGCCGCTGCCGCAACTGCTTTTATGGCATGGCAGCCGGTTTACTGGGGACATGCCTTTATAAATCCTAAAGACATCCCATTCATGGTAATTTTTTTGATCGCGCTGGCTTCCGGGTTCAGCTTTATTGATAAATTTGAGATACGGGAAAAGAAAACCTGGATTTATTTATTATTCGCATCGGTATCACTTGGCCTGGCATCTGCTATCCGTGTAATCGGACCACTGGCGGGTGTATTGGTTCTGATTTACGCTGTGCTGCAAAAGAAATGGCATTTGATACTATTTTTAATTCTGTATGGATTGCTATCCATCCTGGTCATGTATATTTTCTGGCCATATCTTTGGGCGG
>CAZBRI010000092.1:0-9216 GCA_964494055.1 uncultured Anaerolinea sp. | reverse complement strand
CTACACGGCTCTGAACACTCTTTCCCTACACGACGCTCTTCCGATCTCGACTGCCTGAGTTCTCCGCCGGCAGACCTGAAACCGGACCCCAGGCTCTTTGCCAGGGTAACTCCAGATTCAATAAGGTTCGATATTGCTTCATTCAAATTTCGCCGCGGTTTTTTATGAATCCTGAAAATTTCTTTTTTCCGTTCATTGTTCCAGAATTTCAGCTTCCAGCTGGTAAAAGGCTGCCGCCTGCCCATGGATTGCGGGTTATTATTCAGCTGTATCCGGGGGTCTACAATCAAGTAGACCAAATCAAGCAGGAAGACAACCACCCCCAACAGGTAGGCAAAAATAACCACCACACCGATCGCTATCACCAGGTCGCCCTGGTACATCGATTCACCCCAAAAATTAGGCAGGGCTTTTTTAATATACAGCCATCCTAACCCTGGCCAATCAAAAACCACTTCGAGTGCCATGATTGTCTGCCAGAAACCAACCAGTGTCAGCGCAAAGCTGGTGATGACATATGTCAATGCTGGCTTCAGAATATATTGCTGCTCCAGCACATTTTCCGGCAGTCCTTTTGCCCGTCCAAGAATTACATAATCCTCTTCACTGTAAATCAGGAAATATGTCCGCCATGCATATGCCAGCTGGAAAAACATACTTAAAAAAATGGCGGATACCGGTAATATTATATGCCGCATCACGATCGGGATATAACCCATCGGGTTTTCCGGCGGCTGCGTCTCAAACATCCCTGCCACAGGCAGAATATGGAACTGAACTGCAAAAATGGAGATCAATAAAACAGCATGCACCCAGCTTGGAACAGATGAGATCGGAACCAGCAAAGAAAAAAACCTGTCCAGGCTACTTCCATAATTCCTTGATAGGAACATAGCCAGCGGGATGCCAAAAATAAAAACCAGGAAGATGGATGAACCAGCCAGCAAAATGGTATTCGGCAGATAACGCAGCAAAACTTCTTTCAACGAGAGGTTGGTTTTTACAAGACTGAAAACCGGCATCATGTTTGTGCTGACTGCTCTGCCCCAGTCCAGTTTTAGCGCATTTATTGTCCACTTAAGTTGTCTCGGCCAGAATGAAAGATCCAGCCCGGCTTCATGCTCAAGGCTGGTTCTTAATGCAGCTGTATATTCGTCTTCAGTTTGATTGGGGGCGTAAAATTGGGCATTGTTCAGCAGCATCACGTACCGGTCAACCTGTGTTCTGGCAATATTCTCCATCTGACCGCTTTTCGATGCCAGCAGTACCGTCAAAAATATACCGGCAAATATCGTGATAGCGATTTGCACAGCTTTGGAAACCATGTAGGCTGCCGCACGCCTCCAAACCCCTGCCCGAGGGTTATCAATGCCGGACTCTGCCTCTGCTGCGGCAGGCTGCTTTTCACCAAATTCTTCACTTTGAAATTGATCAACATTCATGTTGATATAAATCATAGCAGTAACCGGGAAAATTAACAAGTACTGCGTGAAAAAAACATTCAATGCCAATCAAGCAATTTCCAGGTATTTGACTGATAATAATCTTTTAAGGACAATCAGTTACTGCGCATATTATTTAATATCTGACGGCGGCTTATCCCGGAATAATCACTATGGTTTCATGCACCTGAATAAATTTATCTTTTGGTAAACCATTGTGATAAGCGGATGTTTGTGCTATATTAGAACATTCATCAACCAGGTTTATTAAATAATGACTCACTATGGAAATAAAAAATTCCCCTTTTCTTCAAATGCTGTACTACATAAAAACCATGAAAATCTCAGGTCTTTTTTCGGAGGAGATTTCATTCGGGGAATATGCCATGCTGGAATTGATTGCTGAAATGTCAGCCGAAACAGGCAGTAATGATGTTTGGGTATCCGATATCGTCAAACAGGTCGAGGTCACACCCCAGGCAGTCTCAAAATTCCTGAATCTTGCTGTGAGTAAAGCATATATCGAACGCTTTGAAAATGAGAGCGACCGCCGCGGGATCGGAGTCCGCATCACGGATTTTGGAAATTCGGTTCTCATTAAAACAAGGGATGAACTGAATTTCTATCTAAAAAATGTCTTTCAAGATTTCACGAAGGAAGAATTAGCTGTGATGCATGGTTTGATGAGTAAGCTGAAAATTGCTGCACATGATAACTACACAAAATTCAAGAAGAAATAACCTGGCTCCATCAGGGTATTATTGGTTCCTATGGTGAAATTGATCAATCAAAATAAAAGGTCGAACCGCAATTGATATTAGTATTTGAATATATTTCGGAATATTACATAATGCTTCTGGCAGCCCTGGGACTATTGGTCGTCCAGGCCGTTTGCGATCTTTCGCTTCCAGATTACATGGCGGACATTGTGAACACCGGTGTGTTGAACGGTAATGTCAATTTTATTGTGCAGATCGGTATCAAGATGCTGGTCATTACACTGATTGGCGCTGCGAGTTCAATTGCTGTCGGATATTATGCTGCCAGAATCGCCGCCTTTACGGCAAGCGACATGCGGGCCGATGTTTTCAAGAGAGTTCAAACTTTTTCAAACACTGAACTTGATAAGTTTTCCCCCGCATCGCTCATCACCCGTACCACCAACGACATCACGCAAATTCAATTGCTGATCATCCTGCTGGTGCGCATTTTATTTTACGCTGTCATCATGGGAACCGGGGGTATTTTTAAAGCGATTGCTGAAAGTCCCACATTATCATGGATCATTGTAGGGTCCGTTTCTGCCCTGGTGATGGTCATCATTGTTCTCTTGAACATAGTGATGCCCAGGATGCGGATCATGCAGACCCTTGTGGATAAATTGAACCTGATCAGCCGTGAAAACCTGGAAGGTTTGCTTGTCATCCGGGCGTTTAACTCCCAAAATTTTGAAGAAGCCAGGTTCGACGATGCAAATAGAACTCTGACTGAAAACAATCTCTATATAAATCGTGCAATGACGATCATGATGCCAACCATGATGTTTATCATGAACGTAACTACTGTAATGATCGTCTGGATCGGCGCGCAGCAAATTTCAGCCCAGCAGATTGATATCGGGAAGATGATGGCTTTCATGCAGTACGCCATGCAGATTATTATGTCATTTCTGATGCTGTCCATGATGTTTATCATGATCCCGCGTGCCGCTGTCAGTGCGAAAAGAATCAAAGAGGTTATCGAGACTGGAACAATTGTTAAAGATAAGAAAAACACGGTGCAGCTAAGCGAAAATTTTGTTGCAGACATCGAATACGAAAATGTATCATTCTGTTATCCCGAAAGTGACGAGCCGGTTCTCAAAAATATCAGCTTCAAAGCCAGGCATGGAGAAACGACTGCGTTTATCGGGGTAACTGGCAGTGGAAAATCGACTCTGACAAATCTTCTGCTCCGGTATTACGACGTAACAAAAGGGCGCATCCTGTTGGATGGTATTGACATCCGGGATATGAAACGCACCGATCTTCGTGACAAAATAGGTTATGTACCTCAAAAAACCATGCTTTTTTCCGGAACAATCAGGTCTAATATGTTGTACGCTGATAGAAACACTTTGCCGGAAAATATCGAGCGGGCAGCACGTATTGCCCAGGCCGAAGAATTTATTTCTTCCATGCCGGAAGGCTACGACTCACATGTCGCACAGGGCGGAACCAATTTATCCGGTGGTCAAAAACAGCGCCTTTCTATCGCCAGGGCCCTTGTTAAAAACGCGCCGGTATATATATTCGATGATACTTTCTCTGCGCTGGATATGAAAACAGACGCTGCATTGCGTGAAGCCTTGCGAAAAGAGACCGGCAGCAGCACTCTATTGATTGTTGCCCAGCGTGTGGGGACAATTCTTTCTGCAAACCAGATTATCGTACTGGAAAATGGCGAAATTGTAGGGAAGGGAACTCACCGGGAACTTCTTCGCAATTGCGAAGTCTATCGCGAGATTGCCCGGTCGCAGCTTTCGGAGGATGAACTTGAACAGGCCTAATTTCGATTTTTCACAGACATCAAAGGCCAGGGATTCCCGGAAAACACTGATCACCCTCACGAATTACCTGGAGCCCTATAGAAAAAAGATTATCATAGTGATGATTTTTGCCGCCTTATCCTCCGTATTTTCAATTGTCGGCCCTAAGCTGCTGGGAAATATCACCACCAAGCTTGCAGAAGGTTTGATCGCTTTCTATTTAAGAACCGGGCTGTATATGGATTTTACATATATGGGCAGGTTGATCATCATTCTGCTCATTTTATATACGGTCTCGATGGCATTTTCATATGCGCAAAGTTTCATCATGTCCAGCGTCTCCATGGAGGTCACTTACAATCTGCGTAAGGAAATAGATCAGAAATTAAGCCGCCTGCCATTAAAGTATTACGACACAACTACTCACGGCGAAGTCCTATCCCGTATCACAAATGATGTCGATACTATCAGTCAAACACTTAACCAGAGTCTCTCGCAGCTGATTACATCCGTTGCCACAGTTTTGGGAGTTCTGGGCATGATGTTCAGTATTAATGTTCTCATGACGGTCACTGCTGTTTTCGCAGTCTCATTGTCATTTGGGCTGATCGGCGTAATTCTCAAGACCTCCCAGCAATTCTTCAAGGCACAGCAGCAATCCCTTGGAAAAATGAATGGACATGTGGAGGAGATGTACAGCGGTCATATTATCGTCCAGGCATTCAACCAGCAGGCTGATTCAATCGAACGTTTTGATGTGATCAATGAAATGCTGAGCGACAGCGCATGGAAATCACAATTTTTTACCAGTATCATGCAGCCGATGATGCAGTTTGTCGGAAATGTAGGTTATGTGATCGTTTGTATTTTGGGCGGGTACCTGGCGGTGAAAAAGGTCATCGAAATTGGTGATATCCAATCCTTCATCCAGTATATGAGAAACTTCACCCAGCCCATCACTCAGCTTGCCTCAATTTCCAATACCCTTCAGCAGACCATCGCTGCTTCCGAACGGGTATTTGAGTTTCTCGATGAACAGGAAGAGAACCCTGACCCCGGTCTTGCTTCTGCCAGCTCAATCACAGGCAAAGTGACTTTTGAACACATGGCATTCGGTTATGATCCAAACAATCTGATTATTCATGACTTTTCAGCTGCCATACATCAAGGCGAGAAGGCTGCAATTGTCGGTCCCACCGGCGCTGGAAAATCAACGATCGTGAAGCTTTTGATGCGTTTTTATGAAATTAATAGTGGCGACATAAAAATTGATGATCACAGCATTAGTGAATATACAAAAAATGAACTACGCTCAGTATTCGGCATGGTATTGCAAGATACTTGGCTATATAACGCTTCTATACTCGAGAACATCCGTTATGGAACTTTCTCAGCCACACGGGAACAGGTCATTGCTGCCGCAAAAGCCGCTCATTGCGATGAATTCATCCATACACTGCCGCATGGATACGATACCATTATGAACGAAGAGTCGGATAATATCTCGCAGGGTCAAAAGCAGTTATTGACCATCGCCCGTGTTATCCTGGCAGACCCAAAAATCTTGATCCTCGACGAGGCAACAAGCTCAATCGACACCCGGACCGAAATTCTTATTCAGAAAGCAATGGATGCTTTGATGAAAGGCAGAACAAGTTTTATCATCGCACACAGACTTTCCACGATTAAAAATGCCGATCTTATTCTTGTCATGAATGGCGGGGATATTATCGAACAGGGAAATCATATAAATCTTCTGGCAGCTAATGGATTTTATGCCGAAATGTATAACAGCCAATTTGAAAAAAAGGTGATTGTAAATGGACAATAAAAAAGAAACAACCGAGTACGAAAAAGATTTTACGCCCAAAACGGAAAACCGGAAGATCAGTAAACCTATGATAATCGCTGCGGCTATCATAATATTAATTGCCGGGCTGGGTTTTGCAGGCTACTTTATTTATCAAAACTCATTTTATTACCAGACGGATAACGCCAAAGTGGATGCTGTCATTCACCAGCTTACAGCTAATGCTAATGGTCAGCTGGCAAGAATTTACGTAGCCCAGGGTGACGAAGTTAAAGCTGGCCAGGTCCTGGCACAGGTAGAAAATGGACCGTACCTCCGATCCCCTGTTGATGGCACTGTGACAGATGTCAAAATGCAAAAAGGGGACTATGCTGTCGTTTCTGATGTAATCCTGGTTGTCGCTAAAACAACGGACATCTATATCACTGCCAATGTTGAAGAAACAAATATATTAAAAATTCAAAAAGGTCAAAGTGTATCTGTTTATTTGGATGCTTACGGCCGGAATTTTGATGGTTATGTCGAAGATGTCAGTACCGTCACATCAACAAAACTGTCAGGGGCAGGTACCAGCTTTACAACCTCTGGAACTTATACCAAAGTTACACAGTTGATGCCGGTAAAAATCAAATTGGTGGACAGTGTGGATCTGAGAGATATCATTGGGACTAACGCAACTGTAAAAATTGAGATTAAGTAATTTATTTCTGAAATTACCAAAAATATCGGAAAGCCATGTTTTAATTCAAAAAAAACTGGCTTTCCGATGACCATTTTTGCGGGATATATAATTAGAAAACAACTTCAGCTTGGAAAAAAGATTTAGTCGTACAATGATTCTATATAGTTAAAGAATACTATTTCTTCATTTTATCAGGGTCTGGAGATACGAGATATTTATTTCTGTGGCAAACTACTGCTCATGTTCCCCCAATCGAACCTTCACTCGGCTGCTTAACCAATTTAATGAATATTATTTGATCAACATTCTGCCGGATATATATACTAATTTTTTTTCATACTTCAAGCCGAAACAAACCTTAAATATATTTTTTACCATATTCATTAATGTAATATAATCCTTGACATATATATTATCATTTGATATTATTCCTATATAGTCATATAATAAGGAAAATCAAATGCCGCTCGAACATGCTATTCTGTCTTTTATCGAACTTGAACCAATGTCTGGTTATGATCTAAAAAAATTTTTTGATGTTTCTGTAACCCATTTTTGGTCCGCCGCTCAAAGTCACATTTATAAATCCCTGGATGGTCTCGAAATGAAAGGCTGGGCAGAATCTCAAATCATCCAGCAGATTGGCAAACCTAACCGGAAAATGTATCAGATCACTGCAGCGGGCAAAGTTGAACTTCACCGCTGGCTTATCACCCCGCTGCCGCTTGAACCGGTGCGTAAATCAACTTTGATACAGATCTTTTTTTCTCATAACAATTCAAATGAAGAAATTTCAAACCTGATAACTACCCGGATGAATTTGATCCGGGAGCAGATCAACACGCTCAAAACTATAGCACAGGCAGCAATAAATGAGAACGCCAGCAGGGTTGGTGTAGAAAGAGCCAGGCAGCTCTGGCAGATCACCCTCGATTATGGCATTGATTATTACGAATTTGAGTTAACCTGGCATGAGAAAACACTGAAAACGATTAGAAGTTTGCCGCCACTCGGGCCGCCTGTTGAGTTGGGTAATCCCTAAACACGAAGTAGTTAATAAAACCCGAAGAAATTAATGAAAACTCATTCACCTGTCATCCGCATGACAGTTATGAAATTGTACATTATCAACAAAAAAATGGAGAAGCTGATGAATAAAAAAGTATTGGTGATTGGCGCAGCTGGTTTTGTTGGAACACCCATCACAAAGCAATTACTGGCTGATGGTTTCAGCGTCCGTGTCTTTGTGCGGAATACCGAAAAAGCCAGGGAGCTGCTTGGAAACCAGGTCGAAATATTTACCGGGGATTTCAATCTGCTGCCTGATCTGGAAAAAGCCATCGATGGTTGTGATGGTGTCAATATCAGTGCCCCATGGAAATCCGAATTGCAAATTGTTCAAAATGTTGTTGCTATCCTCACCCGGACTGGCCGAAAACAAGTTCGGGTCAGCTATATATCCGGAGCCACTGCATTACCGGAAAATCGCTGGTATCCAATGATTGATCAGAAACTGAAAGCCGAAGAAGTTCTGCTGAAAAGCGGTATCAATTGCACCATCCTAAAACCTAACTGGTTTATGGATGCCCTTTCATTATTTGTAAATAATGGCAGAGCAACGGTTTTTGGGAAACAATCCCAACCTTATTATTTCTTATCGCTGGCTGATTTTGCACGGGTTGTTTCCCGGTCACACCAGTCTGATGATAACGGCACTAGGAGTTATGTTATCAACGGGCCTGAGGCGGTTCTTATGATAGATGCACTCCAACAGTATTGTGATACAGCATATCCCGGAATGAAGGCTGCTGCGATGCCGATCTGGTTTGGGAAAATACTGGCAGCTTTATTAAAAAGCGAATCGATGAAAGATTTTGTTCAGATGATGGCCTATTTCGAAAAATCGCCAAGAATTTGTACGCCGATCGATGCCATCAGCCAGGTTGGTGCCCCAACCCAAACTATAGCTGACTGGTTAAAATCTCAAAGCAAATAGAAAAATCCGGAATAGATCATTTTTAATCATCAAGATCAATATGGCTAAGACTGGCAAAATTAATAATGGCTAAAAAAAAAAAGAATACCGTTAGTCAATAAAATGAGGATCTATTATGGAAAAATTTGATGTCGTGATTATTGGAGCGGGGTTGGGCGGCCTTGGTGCAGCCGGTTACCTGGCAAAAGCAGGCCGGAAAGTGCTTGTTCTAGAACATAATCCTGTTCCTGGAGGGTATGCCCAGGAATTCAGACGCGGCAAGTACCGCTTTGAAGCTTCCTTGCATGCGATTGATGGGGTCGGTCCCGGGGGGTGGGCTTACCCCATCCTCAAGGATCTTGAAGTGCTGGGAAATGTCTTCTATCAGCAGCTGGATCCATATTACACAGCCTGTTATCCTGAACACACCATCATAGCCCATGCAGATCCATTGGAATATGAGGCAGAACTGATCCGCCATTTTCCTCATGAAAAGGATGGAATTCGGGCTGCCATGATGGAGATGATAGAAGTTTACTGGCAGGTCCGTCGTTTTATCAGTGATGGAGAAAGCGGCTCCCGGCCGGAAATTGACCAGATTCCATCTCTCTATCCCAAAATGATGACTGCCCAAACGATGAGCCTGGACGCTTTTATCGCTCAATTCATACAAGATAAAAAACTTAGGGCTGTGTTTTCTTCACTTTGGCCATACTACGGGCTTCCAGATCGGAAGAGCGTCGTGTAGGGAAAGAGTGTTCAGAGCCGTGGGAGACGAGG
>CAZBRI010000091.1:0-9223 GCA_964494055.1 uncultured Anaerolinea sp. | reverse complement strand
CGTGGGCTCGGAGATGTGTATAAGAGACAGCCACCAGATTGCTTGGCGTACTTCAGATTGACTTTATCTACCTTGCGTGTGATCGATTCACGGTAAGCAACGCGCGGCTTACCAATATTGGCCTGCACCTTGAATTCGCGCTACATACGGTAGACAATAACTTCCAGCTGGAGTTCACCCATCCAGGCGATAATCGTCTGACAGGTTACTTCATCGGAACGAACCCGGAAGGTGGGATCTTCTTCTGAAAGTTTCCTCAGGGCCTCACCCATTTTTTCCTGGTCGGTGGTCGTTTTCGGCTCAACCGCAATATAAATAACAGGCTCGGGGAAGGAAATGCTTTCCAGTACATAATTGGTTTCGGACAAAGTATCACCGGTGAAGGATTCTTTGAAACCCAGCGCAGCGGCGATATCTCCGGCCATCACTTCATCAACATCCTCGCGGCGATCGGCATACATACGGATCAACCGGCCAATCCGCTCACGTTTGCCCTTGGAGTTGTTATTAACTGTCGTACCTTGAGTCAGCTTGCCGGAGTAAACGCGGAAGTAAGCAAGACGGCCCACATAAGGGTCTGTCACAATCTTAAATACAAGCGCACTCAAAGGAGCACCATCATCGGCAGTAAGTTCGATCACATCTTCAGGGTTATCGATGTTGGTTGCCTTCATGGGCATAACATCTACAGGTGAAGGCAGCAAATCGATGACAGCATCCAGGACAGGCTGAACTCCCTTGTTTTTCAGTGAAGAACCACAGAAACAGGGATTCGCCTTTCCGGCAATAACCGCCTTACGCAGCGCTGCTTTGAGATCGGCAACACCAATTTCTTCACCTTCGAGAAAACGCATGGTCAATTCATCGTCAGTTTCAGCGATTTTTTCAACCATGAAGTGACGGGCTTCCTGAACAGCCTGGAGCATATCGGCAGGAATTTCGCCTTCCCGCGGCTCGCGGCCCAGTTCATCTTCCCAATATATTGACTTCATTTCAAACAGATCGACGACACCTTTAAAGGTTGATTCGACCCCGATAGGCAGCTGCACCGGAATCGGGTTAGCACCCAGGCGCACTTTGATCGACTCAACGGAGCGCTCAAAGGATGCACCTACACGGTCCATCTTGTTGATGAAGCAGATTCTCGGCACACCGTATCGGTCAGCCTGACGCCATACCGTTTCGGACTGCGGTTCAACACCCTGAACGGCATCAAACACAACTACGCCGCCATCCAGAACACGCATGGAACGCTGAACTTCAGCGGTAAAGTCAATATGGCCTGGCGTATCAATGATGTTAATTTGATAACCGTTCCATTCCGCTGACACAGCGGCGGACACAATGGTAATACCACGCTCTCGTTCCTGGACCATCCAGTCGGTGACGGTAGTACCATCATCCACCGAGCCGATGCGATGTGTTTTACCTGTATAAAAAAGAATACGCTCCGTTGTTGTCGTTTTACCGGCATCAATATGAGCAATAATGCCGATATTGCGATACTTTTCGAGCGGGAACTTACGTGGCATTTCTAAAACCTCTACTTTTACTAATTACATGCGGTAATGGGAGAAAGCACGGTTGGCTTCTGCCATTTTATGAGTTTCTTCACGTTTACGAATGGCAGCACCTTGATTGGTAGCAGCATCCATCAATTCACCTGCCAGTTTTTCCGGGAAAGATTTTCCGGCGCGTGAACGTGAGGAGGACAGGATCCAGCGGATCGCCAGTGTCAATTTTCGGTTGGTTGGAACTTCCATAGGTACCTGGTATGTTGCACCACCCACACGACGCGGGCGTACTTCCATTACAGGTCCTACATTTTTCATGGCAGTATCAAAAACTTCGATACCAGGCTTGCCGGTTTTTTCCTGGATAATATCCAGGGTTTCATACATTAAACGCAGGGCAAGGCTTCTCTTGCCGCGCATCATCATGTGCTGAACAAAGGTTGAAAGAACTAGGCTATTGTGCCGCAGGTCAGGCGTGACCGGTCGAACTTCGGGCTTTCCTCTACGCATACCAAAACTCCATGTTTAATGAAAAATACTTCGGTTAAATAAACGAATTACTTTGGACGCTTCGCGCCGTATTTCGAGCGGCTCTGACGACGCTTGGCTACACCAGTTGTGTCGAGGGAACCACGCACAATGTGATAGCGCACACCAGGAAGATCTTTTACACGACCGCCGCGGACAAGCACCACAGAGTGCTCCTGCAGCTGATGACCTTCACCCGGGATGTAAGCAGTGATTTCAATACCATTGGTAAGACGTACACGAGCAATCTTTCGAAGAGCTGAGTTCGGCTTCTTAGGGGTCATTGTACGAACGACCGTACAAACACCGCGCTTTTGAGGAGCTCCGCCTTCCTGGCGGATACGGCGCTGCTTGTTGGTGTTCAAATTGAATTGTAAAGCCGGGGCCTTACTCTTGACCTTCTTGGACTGGCGACCCTTGCGGATCAGTTGGTTAATTGTGGGCACTTGCGCCTCCGAAAAAATCTTCCTGCAATATTATGAGAATAATGTTTTTGAGCAAATTAGTGAGGCCATCCGGTGCGTTTATGATGGCCTCACAAGGTTTACACAGCAAATAAGCAGCATACTACCTATGTGCAACGGCTGGTCATTTTATCACAGCCCTTAAGTGACGTCAAGGAATGTTTTTTACATCTTCATTAAATCTTCCCCCAAACCGAGCAATCCTGTTCCGAGTTTGGGCGGATGAACCTTCTCCTCGTCTTTTCCGAATTTCACGATGTCGCCGCCTTCATTTACAGCTTCCACGGCCAGGCCGAGGGATTGAAGTTCCTTCACCAACACCCGGAAAGATGCCGGGATGCTGGGTTCTTCGATCTGCTCACCTTTGACAATCGCTTCATAAGTATTGACACGGCCCTGTACATCATCCGATTTGACGGTCAACATTTCCTGGAGTGTATGAGCGGCACCATAAGCTTCCAGTGCCCACACTTCCATTTCACCAAAGCGCTGACCACCGAACTGCGCCTTACCACCCAGAGGCTGCTGGGTCACAAGACTGTATGGACCAGTTGAGCGGGCATGAACCTTGTCTTCCACCAGGTGATGCAGCTTGAGAACTGTCATGACACCGACAGTGACAGCCTGGTCATATTTCTCACCGGTTTTCCCGTCACGCAGGGTTTGCTTTCCGAGCGTGGGAATCGGGATATGTGTTTCCTGCATGATCCGGACAGTTTCTTTTGCTACAGCTTCAGCATCCATTTCACTGGCAGAAACACCCAGTGATTCCAGCCATAATCTATGGCAGGCGTTCATGGCGTTGGCATCCATCTGCGCACGATCGCGGGCTTTTGGAATATCAAAAGCCAGAATGCCGTTCGGGTCGTAATCGTTATCTTTTAACCACTCATAAGATGCAGAGCGGCGGGCATATTCCGGATCGATCGCAAGCCGGTTGGCGTCGTAACCGCGGTCTCCCAGCCAGGATTCAAGGTACAGGCTGCGGACTTCATCATCATCGCGGATGCTTTCAGGATCATATTCCTGTTTCGACAGCCAATCCCAGGCTTTTGCAGCTGCAATTTTCCAGGCCTCATCCACCAGCCAGGCGCGGGCGAGTTCGGCTTCGATCTCTTCTTCTTTTGCACCGTCAAACACTGGTGTAATGGCACGGTAACCAAGACGCTTGGCAGCCCACCCGAGGTGAACTTCCAGTACCTGTCCGATATTCATACGGCCAGGGACGCCGAGCGGATTGAGGATCAGATCCACCTGTGTACCATCTTCCAGGAAAGGCATATCCTCCACAGGCACAACCCGGGAGATAACACCCTTGTTTCCATGCCGTCCGGCCATTTTGTCACCGGCTGTGATCTTGCGGCGCTGAGCCACAGAGACCCGAACCATTTTATCCACACCGGCTGAAAGATCGGCATTGTCTTCACGTGTGAAGACCTTTACATCCACAACCTTGCCGCGTTCGCCGTGCGGCATTCGCAGAGAAGTATCTTTTACATCGCGGGATTTCTCACCAAAGATGGCGCGCAGCAGACGTTCTTCAGGGGTCAGTTCTTTTTCACCCTTGGGCGTAATCTTACCGACCAGGATGTCGTTTGGACCGACTTCAGCACCGAGACGAATGATACCCGTCTCATCCAGATCTTTGATGGCTTCTTCACCAACATTCGGGATGTCGCGGGTGATCTCTTCCGGTCCGAGTTTGGTATCACGTGCTTCTACTTCGTATTTTTCAATATGAACGGAGGTGAAACGGTCTTCCTGTACCAGGCGTTCAGAGATCAGGATGGCGTCTTCAAAGTTACCGCCTTCCCATGACAGGAAAGCGACCACCACATTCTGGCCGAGCGCCAGCTCACCGCCATCTGTTGAGGATGAATCGGCAATAATGTCACCTTTTTTGACGATCTGACCCTTGACTACTGCCGGGCGCTGATCGATACAGGTGGATTGATTCGAGCGTTGATATTTTCGCAGCTGATAGGTGCGGATTCCGCCGCTGTTTTCGCGCAGAATTATTTCTTTCCCGGTGACGGAAGTGACTTCGCCGGCTTCGTCTGCCACGATAACCTGTCCGGAATCCTTTGCGGCATAATATTCCATGCCGGTGGAAACGGTCGGGATTTCAGGCCGGACGAGTGGAACGGCCTGAGCCATCATGTTCGAACCCATGAGCGCGCGGTTGGCATCGTCATGTTCAAGGAATGGGATCAACGCAGCGCTGATACCCACAACCTGGTGCGGCGCGACATCCATATAATCCAGGTTATCCGGGCTGGTAAAAATGAAACCGGAATGATACCGGCAGGACACACGGTTACCGAGATATTCGCCATCATCTGTGAGAGTGGCGTTTGCCTGGGCGATAACGAATTTATCTTCTCTATCTGCAGAGAGGTATTCGATACTATTAGACACGAATGGAACAATCAGGATTTCCTGGTCCAGTTTTGCCAGCTTGGTCAGCAGCTTCTCATCCACGCGGGTATTCGCCTTGGCCAGTACTTCACCCTTGACAACCACATCCTCACGGAGCAGGCGGTTGAGCAGAGTCGGGTCATCTGACCGTTTGAATTTGAGAACGCGGCGATAAGGTGTTTCAATGAAGCCATATTCATTTACACGGGCAAATGATGCCAAACGGCCGATAAGACCAATGTTTGGACCTTCAGGGGTTTCAATCGGGCAGATACGGCCGTAGTGTGAGTGGTGAACATCACGGACATCGAAACCGGCGCGCTCGCGTCGCAGACCGCCTGGACCAAGTGCCGAAAGAGTGCGTTTGTGGCGCAGCTCAGCCAGCGGGTTCGTTTGATCCATGAATTGCGAAAGCTGACTGGAGCCGAAGAATTCGCGCAGGGCTGCAACGACCGGCCGGATGTTTACCAGTGTTACCGGTGAGAGCTGCTCCTGGTCGCGGATGGACATACGTTCTTTGATGACACGCTCCATGCGGCGCAGACCGATACGAAGTTTGTTCTGGATCAATTCACCGACGGTCTTAACACGGCGGTTGCCAAGGTGATCGATATCATCAGCATGTTCAACGTTATTGTTGATCAGGATCATTCGCCGAATTAAGCGGATGATGTCATTTTTTGAAATGGTACGGTGCGGGATCGGAATATTCAAGTCAAGCTTTTGATTAAGCTTGTAACGGCCTACACGTTCCAGGTCATAATGCCTCTGGTCAAAAAGCTGTTCCTGGAGGAAAGCACGGGCGTTATCCAGTGTCGCAGGATCACCAGGTCTCATCTTCTTGAAGAATTCGATCAGGGCAGCCTGGGCAATGGTCATATTTCCGGTTAGTTCCCAGTCGGGCTCCTGGCGCAGTGTCGAAGCAATGAACATTCGGTCCGGATTGTTATCGATATCTGAGAAGAGGGACATAATCTCTTCATCTGAACCGGTATTAAGCAGAGAATCAGGCAGGCCGTCATCGATGGCTGCCAGCGCGCGCAGGAAAACTGTGATCGGCACAGTTCGTTTGCGGTTGAATTTCAGAATGATGTAATCATTCTTACGGGTTTCGAATTCCATCCAGGCCCCGCGGTCCGGGATCAATTTGGCCATGGCCAGTGAGCGGCCGGTAGCGCGGTCTGATGGTGCTTCGAAATATACACCTGGGCTGCGGATAAGCTGACTGACAACAACACGTTCAGTACCATTAATAATGTAGGTACCCTTGTCGGTCATCTCGGGGAAATCACCCAGGAAGATGTCCTGCTTCATCGGTTCGGGGACATCTGAACCGGCCAGCAGCACGGATACATAAAGCGGGCTGGAATAGGTCAGGTCACGTTCGACACATTCTTCGATATTGTGCTTGGGATCTCCAAACCAATATTTAAGACCCCATTCCTGTGACTCCGGGCCGCGGCTTGGGAAGTAAAGCTTCATTCCCTTATTGTATGATTCGATCGGTGACACTTCGTGGAACAGGTCACCCAGTCCTTCACGCTTAAGGCGTTCGAAGGAATCGAGCTGAACTTCGATCAGGTTAGGCAGACCGAGTTCTACTGCAATTCGCGCATAATTCTTTCGTGGCAGAGCTGAATTCATCAAATGCTCCTGTTACAACTGAGGTATAGAAATGGAAAAACCATCATTCCACACAGAATGACGGCGAAAGAATATTATATCACGAGATTTTTATATTTCCGCAAGGAAAAGAATAATAAATATTTCATTATTCATTACACCATACCCCCTTTTGATGGTAATTTCTGAACCAAGAAATTATCTGTGAAAATTAGTTTTTGAAAAATAATGGAAAAAAATTATAAGTGGTTTTTGCTTCCCTGTCCAAAATAATTACCTCTTTAATTTGAAATTATTGATTCAAAACAGTATAATTTATGAGTGAGTTTGTCACATTCCTCGTGTTGTATTTCCACCTTGGCAAAAGTTTTTTTTTACTCGAGTTTGAAAACTATTCCAACTGCTGGTTAACCAGTATTTCCAGGCAAACCTGTCATACTGGATCACTTTTTTATCATTTATTTTATAAGGAGAAATTATGAAACTCGTAGATATTGAAGGTATCGGACCGGTTAACGCTGAAAAGCTGGCAAAAGCCGGTCTTTCCAGTATGGCAGGCTTGTTGGAAGCAGGTGCTACACCTAAAGGACGAAAAGAAATTGCCGCCAAGAGCGGCGTCAGCGATACTAAGATCCTTGAGTGGGTCAACAGGGCTGATCTTTACCGTATAAAAGGTATCGGTTCTGAATACAGTGACTTGCTTGAAGCCTCTGGCGTAGATACCGTGGTTGAACTGGCCACCCGCAAACCTGAAAATCTTTACAAGAAAATGGCCGAAGTGAACGAAGCCAAGAAACTGGTACGTCAGCTCCCCGGCGAGAAACAGGTTGCTGCCTGGATCGAAGAAGCCAAATCACTTCCAAGGGTTGTAAGTTATTAATCAGCAATTTTTGTGAAATTCCCGTACATGCATTTTTTGCGTGTACGGGAATTTTTTATCTCCTGGAAAGAACAACCATTCTCAAACTGCAGGGTTATATATAATTAATGATTCGGCTGAATATTTCAGGATATGCTGTAAAATGAATTACAAAAATCCCAAGGAGGAAGCATGGCAGAATTAACTTCAGGCAAGTTATCTGTAAATGATAAAAAGGAAACATTTGGATGGGCAATGTATGACTGGGCAAACAGCGCCTTCAGTACAACGGTTGGAACAGTCTTTCTCGGCCCATACTTGGCTTCTTTAGCAGGCGAAGCGGCCAAGCTTTCCCCGGACGGTATGGCACATATCGGTTCCATCCCGATCGCCCCTGATTCTTTCCTGCCATATTGTGTTTCACTCTCAGTATTTTTACAGGTCTTCATCCTGCCGATCCTGGGCGCAATTGCTGATTTTTCACACATGCGCAAGCAGATGATGCAGTTGTTTGCCACACTGGGTGCAGTTGCCACCATCCTGCTTTTCTTCGTTGTCGGTGATTTGTGGTGGCTGGGCGGATTGCTCTTCATCATAGCCAACCTGACCTTTGGGGCTTCCATTGTGTTCTACAACTCCTACCTGCCGGATATTGCAAGTGAAGATCAGCGTGACAGCGTTTCTTCTTATGGCTGGGCTATGGGTTACCTGGGCGGCGGCTTGCTGCTTCTGCTCAACCTTGTTTTTTACCAGTTCAGGGAAAAATTAGGTATTCCCACCGGCCTGGTCGTTCGCATCAACCTTGCATCAGCCGGCGTTTGGTGGCTGGGTTTCTCATTCATCACCTGGTCACGTTTACGCCCAAGGCACGCGCAACGTCAGCTTCCGGCCGGAGAAAATTATTTCAGCATAGGTTTCAAACAACTCTCTTCCACCATCCGGGAACTGAAGAAATACCCCGAGACACTCCGCTACCTCCTGGCTTACTTCTTCTATAATGACGGAATTCAAACCGTCATCGCTGTTTCGGCCACCTTTGCTGCCGCACCGGTTTTACGCGGCGGTTTGGGGATTGAAACCGGTACACTGACCATGGTTATCCTGATGATCCAATTCATGGCCTTCTTCGGTGCACTGTTCTGGGGAAAATTGGCAGGCTGGATTGGTGCCAAGCAGTCTATAGTTGTCAGCCTTGTCATCTGGCTGGGTGTGGTTGGTTATGCATACGGCGGGCTGTATGGCGATAGTCGTGTGACTCAGTTCTTCATCCTCGGGGCATTTATCGCCCTGGTAATGGGCGGTTCACAAGCCATCAGCCGTTCTTTATTTGCTCAAATGATCCCGATTGGCAAGGAAGCCGAGTTCTATTCTTTTTATGAAGTTTCAGAACGCGGTACATCCTGGATCGGCCCGCTGCTCTTCGGTTTGATGAATCAGATGTTCGGCAACCTGCGCTTAGCCATCCTATCCCTGATCGTTTTCTTCATCATTGGCCTGGTTGTCCTTCCGTTTGTCAATGTCAAAAAAGCCGTAGACGATGTAAAACTGAACGAGGCTGGCAGATAATATTTTAAAGAATTAATATTAACGAGCTGTTGGTCTTTTTATGACTGACAGCTCTTTTATTTCAATTTACCCCGGTCAATTCTTTCCTTTATAATATCAACGGTATTCTTTTGCCGCTATTCCTCATTATAGGAACCTATGCAGCCGCTAAAAAAAATCAATTTCCGCAGGATCTTCGTCAGCAGTGCCATTTTGGGCATGCTGCTGACTTATGTCCTGCTAACCGCCCGCATGCTGAATGATCCAGTTCA
>CAZBRI010000090.1:0-9321 GCA_964494055.1 uncultured Anaerolinea sp. | reverse complement strand
TCTGAGCATCTGCAATGAAATCGGTAATATCATTCATCAAATGCTCATAACTTGGAGTGTGACCACGGTTTCCAGCAGATCTTCCATGACCTCGAAGGTCAAATGCCTGTATAGCGTAACCGGCATTGGTGATCACTTCGGCCACATGTTCATACCGGTTGATATGTTCACCGTGACCATGGATCAATACGACCACGGCTTTAGGATTTGCCGGCTTCCATCCCTTACTGACGAGTTCTATCCCGTCTCTTGAATTCCATTTCCAATCAAAGGTTTCCATAAATTCTCCTTTTCAACTTTGAAAATCCAATCACAAGTTTAATGAATCTCAATTTATTGATTAATGATTATTTTAAAATCCTGTTGTAAAAACCTTGTAGCGTTCACCTGTTAATTCAAAGCCAACTTTTTTATATAATGCCAATGACTTCAAGTTATCGCTCTGAGTATTTACCGTTAATCTGCTCAATCCTTCCTGCCGGGATCTTGAAATCAGGTCCTGAACAAGAAAAAATCCTACACCCCGGGATTGCGCTTCTCTGCTCACAGCAAGACGGGCAAGATGAACCCCAACCGAATTCCTGGTGCTGATCTGATACCCTGCGATCTTATTATCAACCAGTGCAACGGTCGCGAAACCGGATTGCTGAAAACCGGACCTTATTGCTTCAAAAGAATTGCGCCATAAGGGAGGAAACCCGGATGCGTCAACCCTTGTGACTTCGAGCAGATCATCCTGGGTCATTGTTCTGATCTCAATTGAAGGCGTTATTGGACGCTCAATATTTACCGGAAGTATATATTCTAAGACCACAATATACTGCGATATGCTAAAGCCTTGATTTAATAATACATCCGAAAACCAATCAGCAGTTGTAATGGCGGCTATTTTGTTTTTTCCGCCAGAAAAATAATTCCTGGCGTTTCCCCACAATGCGTTCCAGGCTTCATATAAGGAGATTTCAGATGAATGCGTGAATAATCTCAACCAATTAATTTCATCAGGGTCAGATGGACAGGCGAGTGCTGCTGAAATCTGACCATCCTGTTCCAATACCCAGTATTCTTTTGAACCCAGCCATTCCAGCGGACCCCTCCAATCCAAATGCCGATGTACATGATGTTCAAAATACATCAAATTAGCGATTGAGGTTCTATCTGCCATTTCAGCAGACCTGATGGATAAACGGGTATGAATCATGAAGATCGAATTTTAAGAAGATTAAGCAGTATTTTTTGTTTCAGGGATGGTTCTTTGACCCCCGACAGACCCATTCGCATGGTTAATAATGCATCCATGATCTTCCCTTTTCGCAGCTGAATACCAGCCAGGGCCTGCATCACAGTGGCACGCAGCTGATCTTCACCCGCCGTTTCAAGTGCAGCAGCTGCTGACCGGTAACTTTCCGAGGCTTCGTCAAAACGGTTCAATGCTGCCAAAGCAGCCGCCTCATTTCCCAGCGCCATTCCCTGCCGGCGAAAATCACCGCCCTTAAAAAATACTGCTGCTGTACCCGCTGCTGCTGAATATGAATTCTGTGCATCACCAGCCTGCAGGTAAGCCACACTCTGATTATTCTTCATTTCTGCTTCGTCCAATAAATTGCCATTGGATTTGTAATTTTCTGCAGCCTGCCCGAACAACTGTGCTGCCTTTAAAAAATCTCCGGATTGATAAACTTTAATCGCTTCTGCAGCTGTATCTTGCGGTCCGTTTAGTGCCATAATAATTTCCTCATAATGATAAATTATTTTTGCAAATTAACTAATTCGTGAAGACTTTGGGCAACCGTGTTGATTTTTTCGATCGGTAATTCACTTAATTGCCTGGCGAGTTCAAGATAAACCTGGTTTCCAGGTAAACAAATAAATGCCTGCAAATCGGAAGGTAAATCTAAAAATTTTTGAACATAGGATTCAGACCGCATCCATCTGCCGACTGGACCATTTTGATCATAAAAAATTTCGATCTTCTGTCCAATAATTGGAAGAATGGCTTCCAATTCAGAGATTGGGATTGGATTTTCTCCTAATTCATAAGCGTTGAGACGTGTTTGAGGGATTCCAGTTTGGGAGGAAAGTTCTTTAACCGAGATTTCAGTCTGCTGCCTCTTATGCCTTAACAGTGTTCCAATCATACGCTGCCGTAAATTGACCAGCTGCGGTAAATTGATTGGTTCAATTAACGGCGAATTATCTGAAAGCGCTTCACTTGACCAAAAATGCCTGATCGGAAGTTTAAAATAATAAGCCAGAACTTCCAATTCTGGCAAAGAAGGAGATTTCCTGCCTTCTTCGTATGATTTGATCAGCGCAGTAGAAATCCCAAGGTCTTTGTTAAGATCGGGGAATGTTTTTCGTGCAGCTATTCTGGCATCCCGGAGTAATACTCCGAGCATTCGAGTTCGAAGGGTGATCTGGACTTGCAGGCTCATATTTTATTTTCCAGTTCGCTCATTCCCTAACAAATGGTTAATTATCTTCGGAAAAGATTATACACGACAAACAAAATGATGCGAAAACCTTCCGCATCATCAAAGTCATTTTACCGTCTTCTTAACATATCGCCTAAATTTGCACCAAACACTTCGGGCGGAAGCCTGAAGCCTGCAGCTTCCAGGCGCGGTGTAAACAAAGGCCGAATACCTGTCGGCTTGAGGTGACCAACGATCTTTCCATCTTCGGTGGTCCCGGTCTGTTCGTAACGGAAAATATCTGTCAATACGATGGTCTCACCTTCCATACCTGCAACTTCCGTAATTGCGGTAACTTTTCTTGAGCCATCTTTCAGACGAGTCTGCTGAATAATCACATCGATTGCAGCTGATATCTGCTGCCGAATGACTTTCAGGGGAAGATCCATTCCTGCCATCAACACCATTGTTTCAGTACGTGAGAGAGCATCACGGGGAGTATTGGCATGCAGAGTTGTCAGTGACCCATCATGACCAGTATTCATTGCCTGGAGCATATCCAGGGTTTCACCACCCCGGCACTCACCAACAATTATCCTGTCAGGCCGCATACGCAATGAATTTCTGACCAGGTCACGAATACTCACCTGACCCTTTCCCTCAAAGGATGCCACTTTTGTTTCCAGCCGGACGATGTGCTCCTGCTGCAGCTGCAATTCTGCAGCATCTTCGATGGTAACAATACGTTCACTTTCTGGAATAAGACTTGATAAAACATTCAAAAGGGTCGTTTTTCCTGAGCCTGTACCGCCGGAAACAATAATATTCAACCGGCTGATGACACAAGCCCTCAAGAATTCAGCCATTGGCGGAGTTAACGAACCAAACTCCACCAGCTGCTGCATACTCAACTTATCTTTGCGAAATTTCCGGATGGTAATCGACGCGCCATCTAAAGCCACTGGAGGGATGACAGCATTTACACGAGACCCATCCGGTAAACGGGCGTCGACGGTCGGTGAGTCTGCATCAATATGCCGGCCAAGAGGAAGAATGATCCGATCAATCACTTTCAAAACTTCTGCATTGTTCTCAAAGGTAACATTCGTTTTGATCAATTTCCCCTTTTTTTCTACATACACTTTCTTAGGCCCATTCACCATCACTTCACTGACATCGGGGTCATCCAGTAAAGGCTGTATGGGGCCAAACCCGAGAATTTCATTTTTTACACTATTGATGATCTGCTGCCTAATCATCCCCGGTATGGTTGCTGGCAGCCTGCTGAAAATTTCTGATAACTTCGCAAGGACAAATTCCTCCCGCTGGAAATAATCAGGATTTGCATTTTCCAATTCTTTTATGAGATTTTCGGTGACATATCTTTTTAATTTTTGAACATCATCATTGGATAAATTTTGAGGAGGAGAGGGTAATGTCATTTCAAATCTCCCGGGTTCACACTCTCACCATTCGGTAAAACCCAAACGATCTGCTGCCTGGCTATACTGAGAAATTCCGCTTCATAAAGAAGACTTCCATCCTGGTGAAACACCTTCGCATTCGTAACCGGGAGAAAAGCTTCATTACGGTCCAGTTCATCTTTCAGCCGCCCATCCAGCCGGATATGAACATAACCCTCAATTCTGTGCACCGTTGTTTGAATAATGGCAGGAACAGCAGCCTTAGAAATTACATCAGTGAAATATTTACCCTTATCATTGAAATCCAGAGTCATAAAAACATCTCCAAAAAAAGAAAGAAAATCGACTGCTCGTTACTGCTTTCTGCAAATTTTCTCTTGTTATTCCATCTAAAGAAAACAGCCGGTGATCAAAATAAAACAAGGTTACTAAAACCTCACCGGGGATATTTACTAATTAACAATCTCACCATCAACTTTCGACTGGCGGCATCAGGTACCCGAGCCCTGATCGGGTGACGATATGTTTTGGATCATGCGGATCTTCTTCCAGCTTTTGCCTCAAGCGGGCGATACTAACCCACAAAATTTCTTTATCATTACGGTATTCTTCACCCCACACGCCGGTCAGTAAATCTTCAGCACTCATCACAATGCCGACATTGTGGGTAAATTGAAGTAAAAGCCGGTATTCTGTAGCTGATAAAAAGATCAATTGATCATTTCGCCAGACTTCAGCCCGCGCAAAATCAATACGCAGATCATCGTGAATAAAAAACCGGCTTTCAGTTACCTCTTTGGATACCTGTGACCTGCGCAGCACAGCCCGTACACGGGCAAGCAGTTCAGTGGCTGAAAATGGTTTCACCAGGTAATCATCAGCACCCATATCCAGCCCTCGGACACGATCCTGTTCTTCACCCTTGGCAGTCAACATTATGATCGGCACATTTGAAAATTGCCTGATACGCTGACAGGCTGAAAAACCGTCCAAATTTGGCATCATCACGTCCATCAAGATCAAGTCAACCGGATCCGATGAATAAGTTTCTACAGCCTGCATGCCGTCTGGAGCTGAAATGACTTCATATCCGTCTGATCGTAAATTTGCCTCCAATAACCGGAGATAGCGCGGCTCATCATCAACAACCAAAATTTTAGTGGACATTTAGATCTCCTTCAGCAAGTATCGCAGGACCAATTGGTAATTCAATCACAAAAGTCGTACCGAGTCCTGGTTCAGATTCTACAGAAATTTTTCCGTTATGAGCATCAATAATCTTATTACAGATAAACAGACCCAATCCTGAGCCATTTCCACCCTGACCGGGTACACGGAAAAATCGTTTAAAAAGATTCGGTATATGTTCAGCTGGAATCCCTGGGCCTTTATCAGAGAATCTTATCTGGTAAAAATTGGCATTTTTCGTAATTGAAATATTTATTGGAGCACCCGGGGCATATTTTGCAGCATTGGTGAATAAATTATTTAATACCTGCGCTAATCGAACAGTATCAATGCGCAGGATCGGCTTTTCTGGAAAATCAAAATTAACCAATAAACCTGGCGTTCGGGCCTGGGCCCTGGCTGCAGTCTCTATGATCAATGAATCTATCCGGGCTGGCTGAAACTTCATAGGCAATGTATTACTCTGCAGCCTGGCTGACTCTAATACATTTTCGATCAGGGTTGACAGGTGATCTGCCTCTTCATCAATAATGGTTAGGAATTCTCGCTGTGTATTTTCATCCCAGGTAGTATCCTGCCGCAGCAATGTGGTTGTATAACCTTTGATAAATCCAAGCGGAGTACGTAGTTCATGCGACATTGTGGCAATAAAATCATCCTGAAGCGCCAATAAATTGCGGATTTCCTCGAGTGTTTGAATGTCTTTAAGTAATTTTTTCCGTTGAAATAATCCTGCAAATTGAAAGGCAATAAATTTAGCAGTAACAATATCTTCCTTGGAATAAGATGGCCCGCCGAACCTGATAAAGACCATCGCTCCATACAATCCTGAAGTTGTTCTTATGGGTAAGCCTAATAAATAAGTATTCTTCAAACGGTCACTATGCTGGGATGTTTTTTCCGGCTCTTCAATCACAAGATCGTTTTTTTCGAGTACCTGTGCAGCAACGTCCAAACCCCATGCAGAATCTGGTCCAGCTGATTTGCCTCTGCCTACAGCCCGGGCGTAAACAACCTCTGAGCTTGATTCTTCTACCTCATCTTTGATAAATAATGCGAGATTATCAAAAATAAACACTGAATAAACAAGTGAAATCACTTCATCCAGTGCTTGTTTCCAATCACTTCGTTGAGTAATAATTTCTGAAATGGCTAAATGATCAATAATTCCCTGGCGTGTGGTCACGATATTCAACCTTATTGAATCAATAATTTAAAAGTAACTGAAGTCCCGGCGTTTTCCCTGGACTCTACTTCTATTATAGAACCATGTGCTTCAATTATCTGTAAAACCAACGTTAATCCTATACCAGTTCCACCATAATGCCGGTTTGCCGCATCTTCAACCTGCCGAAATGGTTCAAAAATCGTTTTTATCAAGTCTTGAGATATTCCGATTCCGGTATCTGTCACCGTAACAGACACATATCTTTTTTCTTCAGAGCTTGATTGAATTTTCAAGGCGATTATTCCGCCTCGATTAGTAAATTTTATCGCATTATCCAACAGCTGATTAAGAACCCAGATAATTTTTGCTTCATCAACACGGACCAGTGGAAGGTTATCTTCAATGATTGTTTCCAGCTGTAAACCCTTTTCAATCAAACGGCTGCGCAGCCGTTCAATCACAAGACTTGATGTTTTCTTCAGGTCAACAGTTTGTAAATTTAAAACCATTTGACCCCTTGTAGCCTGTGAAAACATGATCAGGCTATCGATCAGATCCTGCAGCTTTTGGGAAGCAGACAATGATATTACCAGGGCTTCTTTTTGTTCTTTGTTGATGGACCCCAGGGTTTCTGTTTCCAGCAAATCCAGGTAACCAACAATATGGGTGAGCGGTGTGCGTAATTCATGAGAAATGTTGGCAATGAAATTTGACTTCCATTGATTCATCTCAAACAGCTTTTGCAGGGCTTTTTCCAATTCGTCAGTCCGCTGTTTCACACGGATTTCAAGATGACGATTTGAGTCTTCCAATGCGGCACGCAATTGAAGAATTTGTTCTGTAATGGCTTTATCCAGGGTCGGCCTGTCTAAAAAACCTTTATCAAGGATGGCTTGACCCATCAAAACGGGTTTTCCGCTATTGGCGCATTGATCCTGATAGGCCAATATTTCTGCCAGCTGATGATCCGACAACAGGTTCATAGAGACCAGTTGTTCGCCGAGCCTTGGCACCAATATTTCAGGACTGATCAATGCATTTTTATTCATCATGAATATTTATGCCTGCCAGACCCAGTCACCAGACACCATGGTTGCTTTTGGCTTCATATCCAGCAGCTCATCCGGATCACAGGTGATCGGATTCTTATCTAGAACGATCAGGTCAGCATCAAAATCTTTTTGCAGTTTACCCTGCCGGTGTTCCTGCCCTGCAGCATAGGCCGCACCGGTTGTATATCCATTGATGGCTTCCTGAATAGTTATTCTCTGTTGTTTACCCCATCCATCAGCACCGGGTTCGCCATTTGATCTGCGCCTTGTGATTGCAGCATGAATACCCCAAAATGGGTTGGGATACTCGACCGGTGCGTCCGAACCAAATGCCACTGAAGTACCCGCATCCAGATGACTTCGCCATGCATATGCGAATGCAGTTCTCTCTCCCCAATACTTTTCAGCAGCAACCATATCTGATGTGGCATGGATGGGCTGCATGGAAGCAATGATTCCTAATTTTGCCAGGCGGGAAATATCGTCAGGGTGAACAATCTGAACATGTTCGATTCGATGACGTAAAGCTCGTATACCATTTTCCTTCTCGTAGGCTCGAAGCTGTTCAAATCCATTCAGAATCTCGTGCACTGCCCTATCCCCGATTGCATGACCGGTCATGCTTAATCCAGCATCAGCTGCCTGTCTGCCGTATTCAAAGAATTGTTCGCCGTCCATGTTAAGAATCCCAACATTATTCGGCTCATTAGCATATGGAGAAAACATGGCTGCAGTGCGGGGACCCAGGGCACCGTCCACAAATACTTTGATCGATCCTATTCGCAGGAATTCACTTCCAAAACCAGTCCTCAAACCCAGGGCTGCAGCAGAAGGTAACAGGTCAAGTGGAATACTTTTGGTTATTCGTATTTTGAGCCGGCCTGCATTGTCCAGTATTTGAAGAGCAATAAAATCCGGGCGGTAATCAAAATCATGAACTCCGGTCAACCCATGTTTCCATAAATTTGGGATAGCTTTTTCGATTGAATCAGCAGTTTGTCCGGCGGAAGGGACTGGCAATATTTTATCCACCAATTCCATGGCAGTCTCAAGCAGGATTCCAGTCGGATTACCGCTGGAATCTTTAACGATCCTGCCGTTCGGTGGATTTTGGGTACTGGCGGTAATCCCGGCCATTTGCAGGGCCAGGGAATTAGCCCAGGAAATATGCAATGATTTCCCGGTCAGGTATACAGGGTGACCATGAGATACAGCGTCCAATTCAGCTGCGGCGGGAAATTCTCCACCCCAATCATTTTGCTGGAACCCATGTCCCCTTACCCATTCACCCCTGCCCGCAAATGAAGCCCGTGCACCGACATGGTTTAGTGCTTCTTCCTTGGTGGATGTTTCAACATCCACGATTTGAAGACTTAAGGCATAGTTCATCAGGTGCATGTGTGCATCCACCAGGCCGGGCAAAACATAATTACCGTTTAAGTCAACACTTACAGCATGATCTTTATAGAATTCGACCAGCTCATTCCCGCCTTTTTCGACAATTTTTGAACCGTCGATAACCAGAACCGAATTACCCGGATCAAAATCTTTTCCATTATAAATATGAGCATTTTTAAGGATTTTTATTGACATAATATTTTGATGGTCCGAGACTAAGGTGAATACTTTTTCCCGGTCAATCGGATCATTAGATCCTGGAATTCCTCTTCTGACCCATAAAATAAGGTCATGGAACCCGTTGATTTATCTTTGCCGATCTTAATACTGATTTTTTGGCCGATATTCGCCCGAATATATTCTTCAAGCGAGACTTCATCCGGCAGCCGGGTGCCTTTGGTCTTTGAAGCAGGTTTCTCACCCTTCAGCCGGTTTACCAGGTCTTCAGTTTGGCGGACTGTCATTTTTTGATGTATCACAGTATTTAAGGCTGATTCCATTGCCCGCGGGTTGGTCAATCCAAGAATTGCACGGGCATGCCCTTCACTGATTTCACCATCCATCAATGATTTTTGGATTGACATTGGCAGGTTCAGGAGCCGCAAGGCATTGGTCACTGTTACCCGGCTCTTACCGACTCGGGATGCAATCTCTTCATGCGAAAGCTGAAAACTATA
>CAZBRI010000089.1:0-9393 GCA_964494055.1 uncultured Anaerolinea sp. | reverse complement strand
AATCCAATCCCAGGAAAATAAATAGATGGATGAACGCATACATGAATCCATAAAGCCCCAGTGCCTTCCGTCTGATCAGCAATTCTTTCCAATTCATCAGCCAGCTGAGCGGTGTACAGGCAAGGGATAGCAATAAAAAAGTTAAAGCCTGTAACCCTGTCCGCTGTTCTATCGCTTGAATTGGATTGGCTGTGAGGTGTTTAGAAAAAAAATCAATAATGATCAACACCTGCGGAATCCAGCCGCCGGCGTGAATAATGATCTGAAGCAGGCTGACCTTTTTCATTAATTAGTAATTCGCCTTGAGATCCATATCTTTATAAAGGGAGACCACCTGTTCTGCATAACCATTAAACATGAGCGTATCTATCCGCTGAAGCTCGCCGATTCGCCGTTCTGTTGCCTGAGACCAGCGCGGGTGATCCACCTGCGGGTTGACATTTGAATAAAAGCCATACTCATTCGGAGAAATTGAGCTCCACATGGTTGCAGGCTGCTCCTTTACCAGTTCGATCTTCACAACAGCTTTAATGGACTTAAACCCATATTTCCAGGGTACCACAAGCCGTATTCCGCCTCCATTTTGGGCAGGCAGCTCGCCGCCGTACATCCCGGATGCCAGGATTGTCAGGTCGTGCATGGCTTCGTCGATACGCAATCCTTCCTGGTAGGGCCACGGATACATATTGACATTTTCACCAGGCATTTCCTTGGGGCGTGTGATCGTTTCGAAGCGGACATACCTGGCATCCGATGAGGGTTCAACCTCGTTGAGCAATTTTGATAGAGAAAACCCTTCCCACGGAATCACCATGCTCCAGGCTTCAACGCAGCGCAGGCGGTATATCCTTTCTTCAGGCTGGAATTGTTTCACCAGGTCGTCTATTGAATATTTCTTGGGTTTATTGACCAAGCCATAAACTTCAACCTCCCATGGGGAAGTCGAAAACTGGGAAGAAAGAGCAGCTACATTTTCTTTGTCGGTTGTGAATTCGTAATAATTATTGTAATGGGTGATGTCGTCGAACGAATTGACCTGTCTGCCAAGTTCATCCGTTTTTTTACTGAGTGCCGGGTTCCCGGGTAAAGGTTGTTTTTTATCAACAACCTGGGTCAGTGCAGGGGCACAGGCAGATAATGCCATTGATCCTGCAACGACTCCAGCTGCCTTGATAAAATCACGGCGTGATAAATACTGTTTTTTAGGTGTTATTTCAGATGATTTAATTTTAGACGGTCGGTTTTTGCTTTCCATAATTTGCTCCTTATAATCAAATAAAGATTACCATAATTATCTAAATACTGTATTAAAACATAAACATTGTAATCATTGATATACGCGTAATTTAACTCAGAAACCCAAGCCCATCCAATATTCTGTGGTATACTTTTTTGGCCTGAAAGTTAGGCAAATGCTTGGGACAATGTTTTGATATTCCGAATGATTGCCCGGTACAGATCGGGCTTTTTTGTTGCGCGGTACGCAGGATCAAGATCCATGGGACGGTTCGCCCGTGAGGGCCGACCGGTGCAGGCAAGAAATTTGACGGAGTCATCAGAACGTTCCCTTTTCCGGTGTTCATCCATTGGATGAACCACAATTTATGAGGAGTTTTGATGACAACCGAATTTTCTGTTTTTAACCTGCGCCCTGAGCTGGAGCAGGCCATTACTGCACTTGGCTATGTAGATCCCACACCAATTCAGGCTGGTATGATACCGTTGATGTTGACCGGGGTGGATGTGATCGGCCAGGCACAAACTGGTACTGGTAAGACTGCTGCTTTTGCACTTCCTATTCTCAATAATTTACAACGCGGAAGCCGTTCACCCAAGGCACTCGTCATGGCGCCTACCCGTGAGCTTGCTTTGCAGGTCGCGGAAGCTACCCTGTCATTTGGTCAATTCCTGAAAGTTCAGGTTCTGGCTGTCTATGGCGGAGCACCTTACATTCGCCAGATCAATGAACTGCGCCGAGGTGTTGATATTGTTGTCGGCACCCCCGGTCGTTTGATCGACCTGATAAACCGCGGTGTCCTCGATCTCAGCCAGGTCAAAACAGTTGTCCTCGATGAAGCCGACGAGATGCTTTCCATGGGTTTCATTGAAGATATTGAAACCATCCTGGCTGCAACACCAGCGGATCGACAGACAGCCCTGTTTTCTGCCACCATGCCCACCCCTATCCGCCGCCTGGCAGATAAATATATGCGTGAACCGCAGTCCGTGACCATTCAACGCGAACAGGTTACTGTGGCAGCCATCGAACAGCGGTATTATCTCGTCAACGAACGGGAAAAAACCGCAGCCCTTACCCGCCTTTTTGAAGTTGAAGATATCACATCTGCTTTGATTTTTGTCCGCACCCGGGCTGGAACCGGCGAACTTTCCAACGAACTCAGCACCCGCGGTTTTCCATCTGAAGCACTCAATGGTGATCTTAACCAGGACGCGCGTGAACGGACTCTTAACCGCTTCAAAGCAGGCCAAATCAAGGTACTTGTCGCAACGGATGTGGCTGCCCGCGGTCTTGATATTGATGATATTTCCCACGTATTTAATTATGATCTGCCGGACGATGCTGAAATCTATGTTCACCGCATTGGCCGAACCGGCCGTGCCGGCAAGACAGGCATCGCCATCTCTCTCGTGCCTGTTTTTGAAAAACGCCGGGTAAAAGATATCGAACGTTTTACAAAATCAAAATTAAACCAGGCGACACTCCCCACTACTGAAGAGATCCTGGCCCTGCGCGAAAAAGAATTGGTCAGGCAGCTTTCTGTCTGGCTTACCCGCGGAAGATGTAAAACTGAGCGGGCAATTGTTGAAAAACTGGTTGCTGAAGGCGTCGACCCGTTGGAAATCGCTGCTGTTTCACTAAAAATAGCCCGCGGTGATGAAAAGCAGCGTCCTATCGCACCTATCACCGAACTGAACGAGATCCGCCCTGCGCGTCCAGTTCGCGGCGGCGGTGTCCGTCGTGATTTTGCTGATAAACGCCCCTATACTGAAAAACACCCCGGCGGTGCTGAAAAGCATAATTCAGACCGGCCTGCGCATGCCAAAATTCATGAAGGTTTTCCGGGTGCCAAATTTGGTGTCAAATCCAATGAACCCGGTATGGTTCGTATGACTCTTAGTTTGGGTAAAGCACATGGTATCCGGCCGTCAGATGTGGTCGGCGCGATTGCCTATCATGCAGACATCCCGGGCAATACGATCGGCAAGATCTATATTGAAGAACAGCATACCCTGGTGGATGTTCCGGAAGAACTGGTCGGCCAGGTGCTTTCCAAGGCTGGCAAGTACAGTATTCGTAAACAGGCTTTTACAGTAGAAAAAGCTTGATCCTGAAAAGTAAATAGATAACAAGAACGGTGTGGTTTTTTCTCCACACCGTTTTTATATTCATTCAAGTCGTTCTATTGGCAGGTATTACCTGGCAGCCAGTGCAGCGCCGACAATCCCTGCTTCATTCAGGAACGCTGCAGGAACGACCCTGGCTTCAATGTTCAGTAATGGAATGTAATTTTCTGCTTCTTTGCTGATCCCGCCCCCTATAATAAACAGGTCTGGCCAGAATAATTTTTCCATTTGTAATAAATACCGGTTCAACCTTTTACTGTATTTTTTCCAGGAAAGGCCATCCCGTTGACGGGCGGCATCCGATGCCTCTGATTCTGCATCAACGCCTTTGATCTCCAGGTGGCCGAATTCTGTATTCGGTATCAGTTTGCCTTCGCAAAATACAGCCGTCCCGATCCCTGTACCCAGCGTGATCATGATCACAGTACCTTTCACATCTTTGCCAGCCCCAAAAGTTATTTCCGTCAGTCCGGCAACATCCGCATCATTCCCGACAGTAACATTGCACCCCGTTGCCTTGCTAAAAAAATCATCTGCATTGACCCCGATCCAGGCCGGGGAAATATTGGCAGCCAGTTTGACAATCCCATGCTTGATGGGTCCCGGGAATCCAATACCAACCGGTCCGTGCCAGTCAAAATGCTGTACGATTTGTTTCACCACATCAGCCACCGCCTCCGTTTCTGCACCTTTTGGGGTTTTCAAACGAAACCGTTCTGCTGTCAGGGAACCGCTGCTTGTATCAACCGGTGCCCCTTTGATGCCTGATCCGCCAACATCGATACCAAGTATTTCCATACACACCTCCCGGATGGGTAAACGAAATATCTATTTTTTTAGAAAAGCATACAAAATAAAAGAAGGGTGAAGCAGTATCACCCTTCAAAAATGAATATTCGATTTATTTAGCCGTGCCTCTGCATGAATTTTTCCATGCGCCGGAGTGCTTCTTCAATTTTCTCATAGGATGTTGCGTAAGAGCAGCGCACAAAGCCTTTCCCGCCTGCCCCAAACGCATCTCCCGGGACGACAGCCACATGTTCTTCATGCAGCAAAGTCTCAGCAAAGGTTTCGCTGTCCATGCCCGAAGCCTTGATATTCGGGAAGGCGTAAAAGGCACCGCGCGGTTCAAATGTCGCCAGTCCGAGCCGGTTTAACCCGCCGACGATCAATTTTCTGCGCCTGTCATATTCTGTCACCATTTCATCCACATAGTTATCGGATTTTAAGGCGGCAATGGCGGCATCCTGTGCAGTTGTCGGTGCTGACATGATCGTGTACTGGTGAATCTTCACCAGCCCCTGGATAAACTCTTTGGGTGCGGCTGCATAACCGATGCGCCAGCCGGTCATGGCGTGGCTTTTTGAGAAACCACCCAGCAGCACTGTCCGTTGTCTGAGGTCTTCGCCTAATGCCGGGAAACAAACATGCTTGAAGCCGTATACCAGCCGGTCATAGATCTCATCTGAAACCACGATCAAATCGTGTTCAATGGCAATCTTGCCAATTTCAATCATGACATCCCGTTCAGCGACAGCACCGGTTGGGTTGCTCGGATAACCGATAAAAATGATCTTGGTCCTGGGGGTAATTGCAGCCCTGATTTCAGCCGGATCCACCTGGAAATTATTTTCCATCCTGGATGGAATTTCAACCGGCACACCCCCGGCCAGGAAAACCTCTGCCTGGTAGGATACAAAACAGGGGGTCGGGATGATCACTTCATCCCCGGGGTCAAGCAGCGCTACAAAGGTCAGGTATAAAGCCTCAGAGACACCCACTGTGGTGATGATCTCTTTTTCAGCATCATATTTGACGCCGTATAAGCGTTGAAGATTATCAGAGATCCCCTGCCGCAGTTCCATCTTGCCGGAGTTGGATGTGTAATGTGTTTCGCCATTCTGAAGAGAATTTACACCGGCATCCAGGATGGGTTTGGGAGTTGTGAAATCAGGTTCACCGATTCCAAGTGAAATAACATCTTTCATTGTTGCAGCAATATCAAAAAATTTCCGGATTCCAGAAGGTTTTAATTCAGCAACTTTTTTAGAAAGGTATTTTTGGTGGTCTATGACCTGCATGTATTACTCCTTGGAGATGGTTCCGAATCCCATATTTTCGGTTATTTCTATTTTCAGCCTACACTAAAAAAAAGCCGGATGTAAATGCCGGTTTACAGCGTTTGAATTGTAAGAGTATTCAAAAAAATAGAGTAGGGCAAGATGTCACCTTGCCCTCAGACTATTTACACTAAAGCTGTATGCTCGAATTATCACCGATATTGACTGTCTTCGGGTGGCCGTCCACTCTCGCATGTCTTCCAATAAATGAACCGTCCAGAATTGAATTGGTGGCTGCTGCTCCGTCATCCAGGATACTGTTTCTAATCACACAGCCGCTGACCTCGCAATCTGCGCTTAGAGAAACATGCGGACCGATCACCGATCCATCCACTTTGGCTGATGGATGAATAAATACCGGCGGCACGATGGTTACGCCTTTCAACTTGGATGATTCAACAGAATTATCGCGTCCGTGTTCGAGCATGTATCGATTTGTCTCAAGTGTAGCTTCGATCGTACCTGTATCCAGCCACACATCCACACTGTTGGTCCGCATCTGCGACCCGTTTTCAAGCATGATGTTAATCGCATCAGCCAGGAAATACTCGCCCTTTAACTGTATGCCGCGTTTAATCTGTTCATTAACCGCGCTGACCAGGTCTTCGCCTTTCTTAAAATAATAGCAGCCGACGACCGCCAGGTTATTTTCCATAGTCTGTGGTTTTTCTATCAGCTTGGTTATATCACCATTCTTTCCCAGCACAGCCACACCGAATCGCCGCGGATCCGGCACTGCTTTTACCCAGGCCACGCCATCTGTTTTTTCCTCTGCCAGGAAAGAAAAATCAGTTTCCAGCAGGGTATCAGAAAATACCACCATTGCAGGGCCATTTAACAGGTGCCGGGCAAGCCAGATTGTGTGACTCTGCCCTTTCATTTCTTCCTGAACAATGTAATGGGCTTTTACGTTTGGATAATGTTTTTTTACATAAATGGGTATCTGTTCACCCAGGAATGGGCCGATGATGAAAATGAATTCTGTATTCTGCGGATCAGGTATGGTCTTAAACATATCCATTAAGTGATCAAAGGATGGCTTGCCGGCCACTCCGATCAATGGTTTTGGTTTACTCCAGGTTTGAGGTCTCATACGTGTTCCCCAACCGGCCATTGGAATGATTATCTTTAGTGTCTCTGCCAAGGTGATCCTCCTGATTAATCAGAATATTTGTGAATAATTTCTTGTATATTTTACCGTTATCTAAATGAAAATTCTTTGGTAACTTTGTGCTTTTTCTTTCACCTGTAAATTACCAGACCGAGCAATGCGGCACCGATGACCAAAATGACCGGGTTGATGGTGGTGAAGGTTAAAAAAGCAAACGAGACACCGACGATGATCAATTTGTCCCAGCTGTTGACCATGGCCGCTGTGAAACCCAGTTTTTTGACAGAAAAAATATTACTGAACATGTCATACGCTGTCCATAAAAGCAGCCCAACAACCAGAGGGCGGACTGCCTGAAGCATGGACTTGACGGTTGGACTATCCTTGACACCAAAGAAAAAGGCCACCATGATCAGCATTAAAACCGTGGTTGGGATCACAGTTCCCGCAGCTGCAGCCGTAGCACCGGCAGTACCTGCCAGTTTATAACCAACATAGGCTGAAACTTGAGGCGCAATCGGTCCGGGCAGGGCATTCCCAACCGCGACGGCATCTGCAAACTCTGCGGATGTGACCCAGGGCTGTGCTTGTGCTGCCCCGGGCGGTATCCACATTGCATGTGTTGTCTCGCGCTGCATTAAAGCAAGTGAAGCCGGACCGCCCCCCCACGAGAACATGGCAACCCTTGTGAACAACAAAAAAATATCCCAGAGCAATTTCCAGTTCATACACTTTCCTGCCGGTTATGAATGTCCTAATATTGGATGCGGTTGATAAAGTTCTTCAACCCTTTTGATTTCATCCCCAGATAATACGATCTCCAGCGCGTTGATGGCCTGTTCCAGGTGATCCAGCTTGCTGGCACCAATAATGGGCGATGTGATATGTTTTTTACTGAGCATCCAGGCGAGCGCCATTTGTGAACCGCTGACACCGTGTTCTGCAGCAATTTGATTAACTCTTTCTGCCACCTGGAAATCCTCGCTTCGAAAATATAACTGGTTGGCAAAAGGATCACTTTTTGAGCGTACTGTGTTTCCACTCCCTCCCTGCTGCCGGTTGCCGGCGAAAAATCCGCGGGCCATCGGACTCCACGGGATCAATCCAATTCCCTGGTCGATACAGAATGGAATCATTTCGCGTTCTTCTTCCCGGTAAACAAGGTTGTAATGGTTCTGCATCGAAACAAAACGGGTCAGCCCATTCAAGTCAGCAGTATATTGCGCCTTTGCAAACTGCCAGGCGAACATGGAAGAAGCGCCGATATACCTGGCTTTGCCTGCCCTGACAATATCATGAAGGGCCTGCATGGTTTCTTCGATCGGTGTGTTGTAATCCCAGCGGTGTATTTGGTAAAGATCCACGTAATCCATTTTCAGGCGCTGCAATGATTTGTCGATCGAATCCATGATGTGCTTTCGGGATAACCCCCGGTCATTGACATCATCGCTCATCACGCTGCAGACTTTGGTGGCAATGACCACGTTTTCACGCTTCACACCCAGATCCTTCATCAGGTTTCCGGTGATCACTTCGCTTTCGCCGAGAGAATAAACATCTGCGGTATCAAAAAAATTTATCCCCGCCTCCAGGGCTTTTTTTACAAAAGGACGGGCTTGTTCTTCGGACAATGCCCATTCACGCCAGCTGGTTGAACCGTAAGTCATCATCCCCAGGCATAAACGGGATACCTTCAAACCAGTCTTTCCAAGATTCACATATTGCATCGCAGCCTCCTGCTCTAAATTTCTATGGTTATAAATTGAATTTGAAGATGCATCAATTTTGGCAAGTAGAAATATATTTACTGGTGAATTCGTCAGTCTAAAATAGTCAGATTAGCCAGGTTGGCTGAAAGCCGTTTGATGCCGACACTGTTAAACACAATATCCACTATTTCATCTCCGTCATTCTGCAGCCGGCTGTCCAGGATAATTCCGTCACCCCAGGATGGGTGCTTCACATGCATCCCGGCACGATATTTTTGATCAATTATTTTTGCCGGCCGTGATGGAGAAGGGAGGACCCAGTCAGATTTGCTCCGGTTATATCCCGGGTGATTACTGCTGCCGGATGAATCCTGTGACCTTCCATAATTTGTTCTTCCGCTCAACAGGGATACAGGAATATCTCTTAAAAACCGTGATTCAACAGTATCTTCAGAAAAGCCTCTTCCGCCTCGCCGGTTTGCCCGCAAAATGTAAAGCCGGTCCTTAGCACGTGTGATGCCGACATAAAATAACCTTCGTTCTTCTTCCATTTCTTCTGGTTCATCCAGCGAACGGCTGTGAGGTAATATCCCGTCATCCATACCGACAATAAAGACAACCCCGAATTCCAATCCTTTGGCAGCATGCAGGGTGAGCAGAGTCGGAACATTCCCTTCTTTGATCGTATCCTGGTCGGATACCAGGGCTACATTTTCCAGGAATTCTGACAATGTGCGTTGATCATATTCATCCGCAAGGCGGTGAAGCTCGACAACATTTTCCCACCGTTCTTTTCCTTCATCAGTTCCATCATCGAGATAATTTTGATAGCGGATGTCACTTGCTATCCGGTCAAACAACTCAGAAACGGTGGCTGTAGAAGCCATTGCCTGCCAGTTTGAGAGCATGGAACCAAAATCAACCAGGGCCTGGGCAGTCCTTGCTGGAAATTGAGTAATGTAAATTGAACTGGCTGCCGTTGCCATGTCCAGCAGCAAATCCCCGGGGGAAATTTTTGCAGTTTGTGCAGCCGTGTGCAGGGATTGCAGGGCTTTTTCCCCGATACCCCTCGCCGGCAGATTGATGA
>CAZBRI010000088.1:0-9428 GCA_964494055.1 uncultured Anaerolinea sp. | reverse complement strand
GTCGAGGTCGGCACTGAGCTGGCATGGAATTACGCTGATCAATTTAATCTGCCCAGATTTGTTGTGATCAACAAAATGGACAGGGAGAATGCAAATTTCGAAAAAGCTTATGCATCAATCGAAAGTTTTGCAGCAGCAGCAGGAAAACGCCTCGTAAAAGTTCAAATTCCTTGGGGTGAAAAGCTTGATTTCAAGGGTGTAATTGATCTTGTACATATGAAAGCTTATGCGGGTGATGGAAAGACCGCAATTGCAATACCCGCTGAATTTAATTCTTCTGTTGAAGAATCACGTCACACACTGATTGAAGCAGCTGCTGAAGGTGAAGATTCTTTACTGGAGAAATACCTGGAATCTGGTGAATTAAGTGGTGAAGAACTGCTTCGCGGCCTTAAAGAAGTAGTTATCGCTGAATCCTTTATACCAGTTTTTGTTTCAGCAGCCGGACATGAAAAAGGTGTAGGTCCAATTCTAGACGCGGTTATTGAATTCATGCCAGCTCCGTCCGAACATCCGGATATTGTAGCGCATGGAAAAGGCGGCGACGAAAAATTACATGAAAGTGATAAAGGTCCAGCCACCGTGTATGTCTGGAAAACAACTGCCGATCCATTTGTTGGAAAGATGACTTATTTTAAGGTTCTCTCCGGCGTGATGACATCAGATATTCATTTATGGAACAACACCAAGAATATAGACGAACGAATGGGCGGTCTTCATATTCAACGCGGCAAAGAACAAATTGCAATCAAAACAGTTCATGCCGGTGACATCGCTGTGGTTTCAAAATTAAATGTCACTGCTACAGGCGATACGTTATGCGAGAAAAACCATCCGCTCAATATTGACATTCCAAATTTCCCATCCCCGCTATACCGGGTTGCTGTACATCCAAAAACTCAGGCCGATGCCGCAAAAATTTCGCCGACCCTTACACGGCTCTGCGAAGAAGATTTGACATTAACATGGCAAAATGAACACTCCACCGGCCAAACAATTTTAGCTGGCATGGGTGATCAACATATTGATGTCGCAATAAGAAGGGCTTCCACAAAATTCCAGGTTGGACTTTTGATGGATGAACCAAAAGTACCATACCGTGAAGGCATTACAAAAAAGGCCTCAGCCCAGTATCGGCATAAAAAACAATCCGGCGGTTCTGGTCAATTCGGTGAAGTTCACCTGCGAATTGAACCGTACCATGAAGGCGATTTTGAGTTCACAGACGAATTGGTCGGTATGAACTTATCAAAATCATATCTTCCGCCAATTGAAAAAGGTATCCGTGCGGCAATGGAAAAAGGTGTTTTTGCAGGTTACCCGCTGAGCAATGTTCGGGTAATTGTATTCGATGGCAAAGAACACCCGGTTGATTCAAAGCCGATCGCTTTTGAAACTGCAGGACGTGAAGCATTCAAACTAGCAGTCATGGATGGCGGTCCTGTTTTATTCGAACCAATCATGTTAATTAAAGTAACAGTCCCTGATTCCAATATGGGCGATGTTATGGGTGATTTAAATACACGTCGTGGACGTGTTCAAGGAACTGATTCTGAACGCGGGAATACAACTGTCATCGCTCACGTACCAATGGTTGAAATGATGAAGTACACTACCGAGTTACGTTCAATAACAGGCGGCAGAGGCTATTTCTCGATGGAATTCGATCATTACGACTCTGTTCCTACTCACCTTGCACAACCAATTATGGAAGCACATAAGAAAGAAATGGAAGCGAAAAAAGAAGAATAATTTTGCGTAACTACAAAAAACAAGGAGCAATATTGCTCCTTGTTTTTTTGTATTCCTGATTGACTTATTTTTTTGTCATAGTAAAATAAAAAAGTGATTAATTCCAGGAATAGACATCTACTGTATTTAGTGTTTAAAACAAAATCCCTTCCGCTTGAAATATCTTTATTTTTAATTCAACAATAAATCAGTAAGACGGCTATTTATTCTGCTATTTAGACAATTTACGCGGAGTAAGTAGACCGTTTTTTTTATTGAAACTAATTTTTCCATTATTGAAACCTACAAAAAAAATTATGAGAAGATCAGATAAAAATTCTTCCGGCTTAAAGAATTATATCGAAATGATAAAAAGGGATATCAATTCGGCTTTGGAGCGTGATCCTGCAGCAAGATCCGGAGTGGAAATTTTGTTACTTTATCCAGGATTACATGCTGTATGGATATACCGAATATCTCACTGGTTCTGGAAAAGAGATTTTCAATTAATTGGCCGCTGGGTGTCTCAAATTGCACGGGGTGTAACTGGTATAGAAATTCATCCTGGGGCTGCTATTGGCGAAGGATTATTTATTGATCATGGCATGGGAGTTGTCATTGGTGAAACTGCAATAATTGGAAATGATGTAACTCTTTATCATGGTGTAACCCTGGGGGGAACAAATTTATCAAAAGGTAAACGACATCCGACGATAAATGATCGTGTAACAATCGGTGCTGGTGCCAAAGTATTAGGGAATATAATTATCGGTGCAGATAGCCGCATCGGTGCTAATGCAGTTGTAGTGAAATCAGTTCCGGAAAACTCAGTTGTGATTGGAGTTCCCGGTCAAGTTGTCCGGAGATCCCATCCACATCTTTCCACGGATGCTCCTGATTTGAATCATTCATCATTGCCAGATATTATTGGAATAAGCATAAAAGAATTACTGGAAAGAGTCGATTCAATTGAAATGCAGCTTCAGGGTCATACAAATCACCTGGCAGGTCATATTCATTTGCCGCAAGATAATGAAACCTGGAACGGAGATGATTTTACAATCTAAGGACTAATTAATTTTTAGTCATGGACGCTTAATTATGCCGAAAATCAAGATTCCTACATTAATGGTTTATTATGTAAATGGCGAGTATGAAATTAACCTGCCTGGAACCATTTTGAAGGAAATTCTTTCCAACCTGATTACCCGATACCCTGACATTGAATATCAATTATTTGATGGAAAAAATACCTTGCGCAGACATATCAATATATTCATAAATGACAAGAATATTAAGGATTTGGAACAATTGAATTCTAGTATCAATGAAAATGATATTATTCGGATTGTTCCATCTATTTCTGGCGGATAATTTATTATAAGCAGGCCCTCAATTATGGACTCAACTCTTTCAAACGCTGAAATCCTCCGCTATTCGCGGCATCTTTTAATTCCTGAAGTCGGCCTCGAAGGTCAAAATAAACTTAAAGCATCTTCTGTACTCATCATTGGTACAGGAGGGCTTGGTTCCCCTGCTTCACTATACCTGGCTGCTGCCGGAATTGGACGAATCGGATTGGTTGACTTTGATACGGTAGATTCGACAAATCTCCAAAGGCAGATAGTGCATGGTACTTCAACTATAGGAAAATTAAAAGTTGAAAGCGCTAAATCCAGATTACTGGATTTAAATCCCAGAATTGTAGTTGAAGCCATAAACGAACCTTTTAACTCAGAAAATGCGTTAAATATTGCCAGAAATTATGACATCATTATTGATGGTACAGATAATTTCCCCACAAGGTATCTAACGAATGATACAGCGGTTTTATTAGGAAAACCACTGATATATGGTTCTATTTATCGCTTTGATGGACAAGCCAGTGTGTTTTATGCCAAAAAAGGGCCTTGTTACCGGTGTTTGTTTCCTGAACCACCACCGCCCGGGATGGTACCCAGTTGTGCTGAGGGAGGCGTGCTTGGAATTCTGCCTGGCACAATTGGGACAATTCAAGCGACTGAGGCCATAAAATTAATTCTGGGAATCGGAGAATCATTAATTGGTAGATTGCTGCTCTATAATGCATTGGATATGACATTTGATTTTGTTCAGCTGAAGAAAAATCCTGGCTGCAAAATTTGCGGACCAAACCCAACGATAACGCATTTAATTGATTATGAAGAATTTTGCGGTGTTCCTGGACATGATTACGAGCTTGAATTAAGCGATCCGGACTGGGATATCGATGTTTTCGCACTATCAGCTTTTTTAGAAACAAATAAGGCACCTTTGTTGATTGATGTTCGTGAGCCGCATGAATTATTAATTTCCAGCATTCCCGGGGCAATCAATATACCTTTGGGAACACTGTCATCCAGGTTAAGTGAACTGGATTCGGCAAAAGACATGGTTATATTCTGCAAAGCAGGGACAAGATCCAGGCGGGCATTGGAATTATTAATTAGTGCCGGATTTAAGAAAATAAAAAATTTAAATGGAGGAATTAATTCCTGGGCTGTTAATATTGATCAAAAATTACCAGTATATTAATCTCGCCTAAAAAAAATTTTCAACAATCAGAAGTATCTTTTTTCCAATAATAATTTTCCATAAATCATTTATTAAATTGAGAATTTGTAAATAGTATTGACAGATGAATAACGCGTGATAAAATACTGCCTATTATGAACAACCAATTTATTCTGCGTACACGTCGTCCTGAATTAAAGTCCGGCCTTAAGGGTTGGGTTTTTCGTCTTGGATGATACTTATTGCAGTAGTACGCAATGATCATAATCACTCAAGCGGCCCTCCTGAACAGGATGGCCGCTTTTTTATAAAAAAAATCATTTGGAGAAACAATGAAAACTAGTGGAAAAACAATTGTAAAAAAAGTAGTTTTAGCATATTCCGGTGGATTAGACACCTCTGTGATCGTGCCCTGGCTGAAGGAAAACTATAACTGCGAAGTAGTCTGCTTCTGCGCCAATGTCGGCCAGGGTGATGAGGATCTGACTTTGCTGGAGAAAAAAGCTATCTCCAGCGGTGCCAGTCAATTGATTGTCCATGACATGAGAGAGGAATTTGCAAGTGAGTATTTATTTCCGATGCTCAAAGCAGGTGCAGTCTATGAACACAAATATTTGCTTGGAACCTCTGTCGCAAGACCTCAAATCGCAAAACACCTTGTTGACGTTGCTCATGAAGTTGGCGCAGATGCAATTGCCCATGGCGCAACAGGCAAAGGGAATGATCAGGTACGATTTGAACTTACAGTGATGGCCCTTGACCCTCGCTTAAAAATAATCGCGCCCTGGAGAGAATGGAACATTCGATCACGCGAGGATGCGATTGCATATGCAGCCAAGCATAATATTCCAGTAACAGCCACAATTAAATCAATTTATAGCCGTGATTCTAATTTATGGCACTTGTCCCATGAAGGCGGTCTGCTGGAAGATCCATGGAATGAACCTGAAGAAGCCATGTTTCAAATGAGCGCTTCACCTGAGAATGCGCCTGATGAACCTCAATATATTGAAATTGAATTTGAAACTGGAAATCCGGTGTCAATTAATGGCGAAAAACTTTCACCAGCAAAAATTGTTGAAAGATTAAATTCAATAGGCGGCGTCCATGGCATAGGCCGGGTGGATCTTGTTGAAAATCGATTAGTCGGGATGAAGTCCCATGGTGTCTACGAAACACCAGGCGGAACAATTCTTTTATTTGCCCACCGCGAATTGGAATCACTTGTTCTGGATCGGGAAACGTGTCACTTTAAAGAAATGGTAGCTGTAAAATATACCGAATTAGTATACAACGGTCTTTGGTTTACCCCGCTCCGAGAAGCTATCGATGCTTTTGTTCTAGCAACACAGGGTCCTGTAACCGGTACTGTTCGCCTGAAATTATATAAAGGTAATATTATTTCTGCTGGTAAAAAATCTCCATTCAGTCTGTACCGCGAAGATTTTGCGACCTTTGGTGAAGAAGATGTTTACGATCAGAGTCATGCTGAAGGTTTTATTCGATTATTCGGTCTGAGCATGAAAGTGCGGGCATTAAATGGTCTGCCAATCTCCGGCCTTGACATGCCAAAACCAGACTATAGCCGTTTTAAACGAGATTAATCATGACACTCTGGGGCGGCCGTTTTATTGGCAAATTAGATGCCGCTGCATGGGCATTAAATACATCCCTGCCTGTTGACCAGAGAATGTCAATTCAGGACATCGATGGCAGTATCGCCTGGGCTGAAGCTATTTTCAAAGCAGGGATTCTTGATGTTAATGAACATCGATCGATAGAAAACGGATTGATGGAAATTAAAAATGAATTTCTAAACAAGCTCTTTGTATTTAGTGATGAAGACGAAGATATACATTCCGCTGTTGAAAGAAGGCTTTTTGAAATTATTGGCGTCCCTGCCAAGAAACTTCATACCGGCCGCAGCAGAAATGATCAGGTTGCCACAGATTTTCGTTTGTGGATGCTTGATGCTATCCAACAATTATCCGAAGAATTATTAATTTTACAATCAACTTTGGTTGATAGAGCAATTAAGTCCGATAAAATCATTATGCCTGGTTACACGCATTTGCAGAGGGCACAGCCGATTTTGCTTTCTCATTGGTGGTTAAGTCATTTTTGGCCGCTTCAACGTGACCGTGAAAGATTGGTTGATTTAATAAAACGAACTGCAATACTACCGTTAGGCAGCGGCGCTTTGGCTGGAACAACTGTTCCTGTTAACAGGCTTGAACTCGCTGTTAAACTTGGTTTTGATAGCGCTTCTCCAAACAGTCTGGATTCTGTTTCTGACCGCGATTTTGCCACAGAATTTTTATTTTGCTGCGCACTGATTGGTACACATATAAGCAAATTAAGCGAACAAATAGTGTTATTCACCAGTTCTGAATTCGGTTTTTTTGAATTAACAGATAATTTCTCAACCGGCTCCAGCCTTATGCCGCAAAAGAAAAATCCGGATATTTTCGAGTTATCACGTGGTAAAGCAGGAACGATATTAGGTCTTTTAACTGGACTATTAGCAACATTAAAAGGTCTGCCCTCAACTTATGATAAGGATCTTCAAGAGGATAAAGCAGCCGTATTCTCTGGTTTTGATATTTTAAATAATATCCTTCCTGTGTTAAATTCTGCTCTAATTTCTATCATAGCAAAACCTGAAAAAATGAGAACTTCAATCGACTCATTTATGATGTCGACTGATTTTGCTGATTATCTTGTTGCAAAAGGGATACCTTTTAGGGAAACACATTCTATTGCCGGTAAAGCAGTAAAAATGGCAATCGATTTAGGAATTGGAATGGATGAATTGAGTATTCGCCAATTAAAAAACCTCTGTCCTGTTATTGAAGCAGACGTTTATAACGTGTTTGATCCAATGGAATCAATCAAACGGAGAAATTCCTCTGGCGGTACTTCTCCGGAATCTGTATTAGAACAAATAAATCTTGCAAAATTAAAAATCAATGGAGAATAAAATGGCAAATGTAAATTGTACTGAATGTGAAGCAGAGATAACTTTAGATAAAAATGCTGAAGTTGGAGAAATAATCGTCTGTCCAGACTGCGGCGTTGACCTGGAAATAATCTCATTAAATCCAGCAAAAGTTGACGTTGCACCGATGGAACAGGAAGATTGGGGCGAATAGCTCTAATTAGAAAAATATAATGCAAAAAAGACTCAAAATTGGCGTCCTCTATTCGCGGGTACGCGTTGAAGAAAAATGGATCTTTTCCGCAATGGAAAAACGCGGGATTGATTATGAACGGCTTGACGATCGGGTATTATCCTTTGATCTTGAAAATCCGGATCCCTGGCGAACTTTTGATGCAGTTTTAGAGAGAAGTATTAGTTTTAATAGCGGCCTCTATGCATTAAGAGTTTTAAATGCATTCAACGTTCCAACGGTAAATACCGCTATGGTAGCTGAAATATGCGGAGATAAACTGACTACAAGTGCCATGCTTGCGAAAGCAAACGTTCCACAGCCAAGAAATATCGTTGCATTCACACCAGAAGCAGCCCTTGAAGCAATTGAATCATTTGGTTATCCAGTCGTTTTAAAACCCGTTGTTGGTTCATGGGGCAGATTGTTGGCAAAAATAAACGATCGGGATGCAGCAGAAGCCGTATTGGAACATAAATCCACACTTGGTTCCGTTCAACATTCGGTTTTTTACATCCAGGAATATATTAAAAAACCTGGCCGCGATATCCGGGTGATAGTTGTTGGAGACCGTGTGCTGACAGCTATTTACAGAAAATCCGAACACTGGATTACGAACACAGCCAGGGGCGCTGAGGGTGAGTTATGCCCTATTACGCCATCGATAGAAGAACTATGCCTTAATGCAACAAAGGCTGTTGGAAGCGGCGTGCTGGCAGTTGATCTAGTCGAACATCCTGAGAAAGGGCTGGTCGTAAATGAAATTAACCACACAATGGAATTCCATACAGCTCAGCCAATCAGTGGAATTGACATTGCTGATGAAATCGTGACTTATGTAATGAATATCGCAAGAAATGGATCTCAAAATTAATTTTTAATAATGATAATTTGCTCATTGGAGAAACATTAATGAAAAGCGTTTCAATTTTAGGCGGATCTGGTTATGGTGGTGGTGAATTACTACGATTATTGATCGGCCATCCTACAGTAGAGGTCAAACAGGTTACTTCAAGAGCCCATCTTGGAGAATATGTATACCAGGTTCACCCGAATTTGCGAAAAAAAAGTCAACTTAAATTTTGTGACCCTGACCAACTCGAAAAAACTGATATTTTATTCTTAGCTCAACCACATGGTCAATCACAGCACAAAATCGAGCAATTATCTCAATTAGCAGACAAAATAATCGATTTATCCGCTGATTTTCGCCTTAATAATAAAGACACTTACAAGGAATGGTACGGTGAAGAGCATGCCTCGCCTGCCTGGTTAAGCAAATTTGTTTATGGTCTTCCTGAGCTGCACAGGGAAGAAATTAGAAATGCAAAATACATCAGCGGAGTTGGTTGTAACGCCACTGCCAGCAACCTGGCACTTCTTCCACTTGTCAGAGCCGGTCTGATCGAGCTGGATACTCAAGTAATTGTTGAAGTAAAAGTTGGGTCGTCTGAATCCGGCGCTGATGGAAATTCTGGATCAAATCACGCTGAAAGAGCGAATGTAATCAGAACATTTTCACCATTTGGTCATCGTCACACAGCCGAAATAATCCAAGAATTAGGGTTAACAGATATTTCATTGACGATGACTGCTGTTGACATTGTACGCGGGGTTCTGGCCACGGCACACGCAAAAGTTAAACCAGGAGTTACACAAAAAGATTGCTGGAAAGCATATAGAACGATTTCAACGGAAAATCCCTTTATCCGAATTGTAAAAGAACAAAGAGGTATCTACAGAGTTCCGGAACCAAAAATTTTATCCGGTTCAAATTATGCAGATATTGGGTTTGACCTTGATGAAAACAATCGTCACATTGTTTCAATGTGTGCAATTGATAATTTAATGAAAGGTGCTTCGGGAACAGCAGTTCAGTGCATGAACTTGATGCTTGGAATAGATGAAACAACCGGACTTGAATTTATCGGATTGCACCCTCTGTAAATAATTTTGGAGTCTAAATGTCAGAATCAATTATTGTCGTAAAACTAG
>CAZBRI010000087.1:0-9484 GCA_964494055.1 uncultured Anaerolinea sp. | reverse complement strand
CATTAAACCACCGGGCGCGGGTTTGGCATCAAAAATGGTCACATCATGACCCTTTTCAAGCAGGATATGGGCACAGGACATACCTGCCGGACCAGCGCCGACAATAGCTGCTTTTTTCCCTGTGGAAGGTCCTTTTTTGATCACCAGCGGATCATTGGCACGTTCCCACTCGAGGGCAAAAACTTCAAGCTGACCAGTGAGTACAGGCTGATGGTGTTTATTCAGTACGCAAGACCCCTGGCATAATTGTTCATGCGGGCATACACGGCCGCAAATATCTGGCAGTGAAGATGTTTGATGATAGATTTGGGCAGCTTCTTTGAATTTTCCCTGCTCAATCAGCCACATCGCTGAAGGTATATCATTATGGGTAGGGCATGCAACCATACAGGGAGCGGGATCTGGACAATGGATACATCGTGCTGCATCCATTTTGGCTCTTTCAGCATCAAACGGGATGACAACATCATCAAAGTCACACACTCTTTCGCTCGCTGCGCGAAGAGACAGGTCCTGGAAAGGCTTATTTACTCGTTCTTTGCGGTCAATCGCTAAAAATTCACTTGGAACTGCCTGCATGTAATCTCCTCATCTCAACACAAAAAAACCAGACTCTGGACTTGGTAAAATGATACCCAATGATAATAAATAGACACAGCTATTAATGTCACCAAAGCGTGCGACAAAGGTCACAAAAGAATAAGAAATATTTATATTCAATGCTCAAAAATATCATGACAGGTTATCTGATTTTTTTTTATAACTTAGTGTGTTTTGGATAATTGCGTTGATTTGGGATTAATTCATGGAATGCTAATAACCGATACTATGCACACTGAAAATATCACATTGTATTATTGCGGTAAAATTTGATAAGAACGTTGTGACTTTTGGAATTTCACTGTCTATTTTTATTTTTATCAGGAGTATAGAACATGAATGATAAGCTTCGGCAATTAAATGAAGTTATGGCTGAAATCGAAGACATTCGCCATTCACAGGCTTTACTCGGCTGGGATCAACAGGTTTACATGCCGACGGGCGGGGCAGAAGAAAGAGGGTTTATGCAGGGCACCCTTGGAAAAATTGCTCATGAAAAATTTGTTAACGATGAGATGGGCTTACTGCTAGAAGATTTGAAAAAACAAATGAACTCTATGGATCCGGATAGCGATGATTACCGGATCATTAAGGTCACAGCGAAAGATTTTGATCAAGAACGAAGAGTGCCGATTGATTTTATTATTGAAAGAGAGAAGGTTACCTCGCTGGCACAGCAGGCATGGATGAAGGCCAGGTCAAATTCAGATTTTTCAATTTTCTTGCCGCACCTTGAGAGAGTCATTGATCTCGCGAAGCATTTTATAACTTTTTTTCCGGCTTCGGAACATCCATACGATACTTTATTGGATATGTATGAAGACGGGATGAAGACTTCAGATGTCCAGTTGATATTTTCAAGCATTAGGCCGAAACAGGTGGAATTGATCAAAGCCATCAGCGAAAAGCCGCAGGTGGATGATAGTTTTCTTAAATTGCCTTATGAAGAAAATAAAATGTGGGAATTCAGTGCCAGGGTGGCTGCTGCATTTGGGTATGATTTTAGCCGGGGACGCCAGGATCCTACTGCCCACCCGTTTTGCCAGAGTATTGGACCGGATGATGTGCGAATAACCTCCAGGTGGGTACCCAAACTGCCATTTGCTTTACTTTTCGGGACCATGCACGAAACAGGTCATGCTTTGTATGAACAGGGAATAGGGAAAAAATGGAGCCGGACTGCCCTGGAAGGCGGCACCTCCCTCGGTATTCACGAGTCACAAAGCCGGATGTGGGAAAATCTGGTGGGACGTTCAAGACCGTTCTGGAATCATTTTTACCCGGAGCTGCAGGATATTTTCAGATCTCAGCTGGGTAATGTGAGCCTGGATCAATTTTATAGAGCCATCAATAAGGTAGCGCCTTCATTTATCAGGGTTGAGGCGGATGAAGCAACCTATAATTTACATATCATGCTGCGATTGGAAATTGAGATTGGAATAATTGGCGGAACAATGAATGCCAATGATCTTCCAATGATTTGGAATGAAAAAATGAAGGATTACCTGGGCGTTGTTCCTCCAAACGATGCATTAGGGGTATTGCAGGATGTTCACTGGTCAGGCGGTATGATGGGTTATTTTTCAACCTATGCTCTTGGAAACCTGGTTTCGGCTCAATTATGGGAGCAAATTCTCAAGTCTGAACCTGAAATTTCAACAAAAATCCAAAATGGAGATTTTAATTCTTTACTCGCCTGGCTGCGCACAAATATTCATCAGCATGGAAGAAAATATCCTCCAAAAGAATTGATTCAAAGAGTTACCAATTCTCCGATTGATCCAGAACCTTATATCCGCTACCTGTCAGCCAAGTATGGCGAGATATATCACCTGTAATTACTCCAGCCTTGTTCATTTTTTTAGGATTCAAAATTAGAACAGGATCAAGATACTCAATTTTTAACCCAAATGCATAATCACTCAATAAAAATTCATTGGGTGATTATGTGATCTTTATTAGTACATAACTTTGGATAAATGTTTTGAAAAAAGTATCTATCGGTTTTTTCATCAGCCTAACTATTATATTGACCTCTTGTGCAAAGGCAAATGGGATTTCACTCACCCAACCCCGGGTTCAATTAATGACTCAAACTCCGGCAATCACAAAAACAGCTGAGATCCCAACGAATACAAGAATTCCACTCACCGCGATACCGTCTCCAACACAATTATTAAACTCAAAAACAATTCCCGGCAATTCTGTTGATGTCACGCCTGGTGTGCGCCTTTTTATGCCAACTGTTGCTGCAACTTTGATTCCCGTGCCTTATAAATTAAATATTATTGCACCCGGTCCTATGTCAAAGGTTATTTCACCGATCGATTTTTTAGTACAGATCGATCCGGATTACACTGGTACCACGCGTATTGAATTGATAGGGGAAGATGGACGTGAATTATTTCGAAAAGTGATGAAAACCTATCCTAATATCGGATATTTCACCAAGGTTGATCTGCAGATTGATTATGAAATCCGTTTGGCAGCTGAAATTGGGAAATTACAAATCAGTACTTATGATCCAAATGGAAGGCTGCAGGCATTTAACTCCGTCCGGTTATTATTGCAATCGGTGGGTGAGAATATCATTAACAAGGTGGTCAGTGAACAGGAACGGATATTATTAAGATTCCCCAAAAAAGGAAATGAATATCACAGCGGCAATTTACCTGTTGAAGGAGAAATTATTCCTTCAAGTGATCTTCCAATCCTTTTCGAGGTACTGGATGAAAATGGCAAAGTGATTGGGTCGAGGATTGTTCAATTGGATTCGAGTTCTGGAACCTATCAGCCATTTGTTACCAATATTAAGTTTCATGTAGCTGCTAAAACATTGGGCTGGCTGGCAATTCATCAGCCGGATGACAGAATGGAAGGTTTGGCGTACTATTACAGCAGACCAATCGTATTATTACCCTGAAAATAATACGATTCGACAATTATCAATTTTCATAATGATTTTAGAATTTTGTCAAAATCAACATTTTCCCCTTGACTTATATTCGAATCAGCATATAATAACTCGAATTCTACGGAATCATGAAAAATGAACAATACTTATCTTAGCCTTATCCTTGTAGTAGTAATTCTTTCGGTCCTTATTATTAAGGACCAGAGTGTGGTTGGGATGGCTAAGGTGAGAGCGAAATAAATCGCTTACTCGGAAACAAGAGAGCCGCCCAATCACAGGCGGCTTTTTTTATACCTGTTTGTGTCGAAAATACTCAAAAATCGCAGGTGAAAAGTAATTTACCTGTCAAAAAAAGGAGAACTATGCGTTCAGATACTATCAAAAAGGGTTATGAAAAAGCCCCGCATCGAGCACTTTTGCGAGCAACAGGTGTAAAAGAGGATGACTTTAAAAAACCTTTTATCGCAATTGTTAATTCTTATGTCGATATTGTTCCCGGGCACGTTCATTTGCAGGATTTTGGTAAACAGGTGAAGGATGCAGTCCGGGCAGCTGGCGGGGTGCCTTTTGAATTCAATACCATAGGTGTGGATGATGGTATTGCGATGGGGCATGCCGGCATGAAGTACTCGCTTCCTTCCAGGGAATTGATCGCTGATTGTGTGGAAACGATGATCGATGCCCACCGGTTTGACGCGATGATCTGTATTCCAAATTGTGACAAGATCGTACCCGGTATGCTGATGGCTGCCATGCGGGTAAATATTCCCACTATATTCATTTCAGGCGGTCCAATGGCCGCAGGCAGAACCCCGGAAGGGGAAGCGATCGATCTGATCTCTGTATTTGAAGGGGTTGGTGCATTTTCTGCAGGAAAAATAGATGAAAAGCGGCTGACCATGCTTGAACGTTTTGCCTGCCCGTCCTGCGGCTCATGCTCAGGTATGTTTACAGCAAATTCGATGAACTGCCTGATGGAAGTGATTGGACTTGCTCTTCCGTTCAATGGCTCTGCTTTGGCCAAGTCGGATGAGCGGAATGCGTTAGCGTTAACTGCAGCCCGGCAGATCATGACATTACTGGAAAGAGATATCAAACCACGAGATATTGTTTCGATTGATGCGATCGATGATGCATTTGCCCTTGATATGGCAATGGGCGGATCCACGAATACTGTTCTTCACACGCTTGCCCTGGCACAGGAAGCAGATATTTCTTATCCTTTGGCAAATATTAATGCAGTGGCAGAAAAAGTGCCTCATATTTGCAAGGTTTCTCCAGCTGGTAAATGGCATATGGAAGATGTACACCGTGCAGGCGGCATACCAGCGATTTTGAATGAGGTTCAAAAATCAACAGGGATGCTGCATTTTGACCGGATCACTGTCAGCGGTATGACACTCGGTGAGTCTATAAAAGGAATTGAGATCAAAGACGATGATGTCATTCGCCGGTATGATAATGCTCACTCAAAACGCGGCGGATTGGCAGTTCTGTTTGGCAACCTCGCGCCTAAAGGTGCGGTTGTCAAAGTCGGCGGTGTGAGTGCACCAATGATGAAATTTTCCGGACCGGCCGTAATCTTTGAATCCCAGGATGACGCTATGAGCGGGATCCTGGCCGGGAATGTCAAGGCAGGTGATGTGGTGGTTGTCCGGTATGAGGGACCAAAAGGCGGTCCGGGAATGCAGGAAATGCTATCCCCGACCAGCGCAATCATGGGTCAGGGTCTGGGTGATAAAGTAGCCTTGATCACCGATGGCCGTTTCAGCGGCGGTACCAGGGGTGCTTGTATCGGTCATGTTTCTCCAGAAGCAGCTTCAGGCGGACCGATTGGTGCACTCCGTCCGGGAGATATTATCGATATTGACCTGGAGGCCAGGCAGTTGAGTGTGCGGCTGACTGACGCTGAAATAAAAGATAGATTGGCTGCCCTTCCGCCTTTTGTCTCGAAGGTAACCAGCAAATGGTTAAAGCGATATTCACATTTTGTTACATCCGCTGATACTGGCGCTGTTTTACAAAGCTGAAAAAGGAGAGAAATCATGAAACATAGTGGCGCTCAAATAGTTTGGGAATGTTTGGTTAAAGAAGGAATTGAAGTCATTTTTGGGTATCCCGGCGGGGCAAATCTACCAATTTACGACGCCATGCGCGGATATCCGAGTATTCACCATGTATTACCACGCCATGAACAGGGCGGGGCTCATATGGCTGATGGTTATGCACGGGTCAGCGGCAAAGTAGGGGTTGCCATGGGTACATCGGGTCCCGGTGCAACCAACCTTGTGACAGGGATTGCAACGGCTCACATGGATTCGATCCCGATGGTATTTATCACTGCCCAGGTTTCATCAAAACTGATTGGTATTGATGCATTCCAGGAGACGGATGTGACAGGTATCACCTTACCAATCACAAAGCATAATTACCTTGTCACTGACGTTCATGACATTATGCCGACATTGCGGGAGGCTTTTTATATCGCCCGTTCAGGACGTCCAGGTCCTGTGCTGGTGGATATTGCCAAAGATGCTCAACAGGCTTTCATTGAAGATTGGAAGTATGATGATACTCCGATCAAACTGAAGGGGTATCGGCCTGACCTCCGTCCGGCAGGCGCGAGTCTTCAAAAAGCAGTGGATATGATCAATAATGCAAAACGCCCTTTGATCCTGGCAGGTCATGGTGTTTTGATGAGCAATGCCATGGAAGAAATGCGTGTTTTTGCCGAAAAAGCAAATGTCCCGGTAGCAGTTACTCTCCTTGGCATCGGTTCTCTTCCCGCAAGCCATCCATTAAATATGGGTATGATGGGGATGCATGGCGAATCCTGGGTAAACAATGCCATTCAGGAAGCAGATCTGCTGCTTGCTTTTGGGATGCGGTTTGATGACCGGGTGACAGGAAATCTCAAAACATATGCTCCTAATGCCAAGAAAATTCATATAGAGATCGATCCTTCAGAGATCAATAAAAATGTGAAAGTCGATCTTGGTTTGGTTGGAGATCTCAAGGATATCCTGAGACAGATTAATCCACTTGTCGGAAAAGTTGAAAGGGCTGATTGGGTTTCTCACATCAGTGAAATGAAGGGTAATGTGGCTGTGCGGGATATTCAAAACCTGCCAGATAATGGTCATCTTTATGCAGCACATGTGATCAATGATCTTTGGAGATTTGCAAGTGATGACACGGTGATCACCACTGATGTCGGCCAGCATCAAATGTGGTCAGCACAATATTTCAGAGTTGATAAGCCCCATCATTGGGTCACGTCCGGCGGGTTGGGAACCATGGGCTTCGGTTTACCATCAGCGATTGGTGCCAAGTTTGCCAGGCCGAAGAGCGAAGTATGGACGATCGTTGGTGACGGCGGGTTCCAGATGACTGCTGCAGAATTATCCACAATCGCACAGGAAGGCATCAAGGTCAATATTGCAGTGATCAATAATGGTTTTCTCGGCATGGTGAGGCAGTGGCAGGAATTCTTCTACGATAAGAATTATGCATCTACACCGATGAAAAGCCCGGATTTTGTAAAACTTGCCGAGGCTCATGGGTTGAAGGGAATCCGGGTGACTGAAAGATCCCAGGTTGAAGCCGCAATCCGCGAAGCACAGGCGTATGAAGGTTCAGTCGTGATCGATTTCAAAGTGGAACAGGAAGATTCTGTATACCCGATGGTACCGGCCGGGGCTGACCTGCATAACATGATCAGACGGCCTTCTGTTTTACTCGAAACACCACTGGATGAATAAATCTAAAATTCATCATCCCTTTCTATCCATGTGAAAAATCGGATGATTACGGAGAAAAATTATGCTGCATACACTTGTTATACTAGTCGAAGATAAACCTGGTGTTTTAAATCGAGTCGCTTCTCTATTTCGCCGCCGGACTTATAATATTGAATCATTAACTGTCGGGCACACCGATATTGAAGGTCTTTCAAGGATGACCGTTACCTGCGAAGGTGATGTTGACCATATTGAACGGCTTACGTCATATTTATACAAGCTTGTGAATGTCATTCAGATCGAAGATCTGACAAGCAAACACATGGTTTCCAGGGATCTTGCCCTGATTAAAGTCAGCACCCAGTCTGAAAAGCGTGCTGAGATATTCCAGATGGTTGAGGTGTTCAGAGCCAGGGTGATTGATGTAACCAGCAGTTCCCTGATTATTGAAATCACTGGCGATGGCTCAAAAATTGACGGTTTTGTGGAAGTTCTAAAACCGCTTGGAATTATCGAAATGGTAAGAACCGGTGCGGTTGCCATGGAACGGGGCAGTGAATCACTGGTTAATATTGAAAGTTGACAATTATTTGATTGACCCGATCAGGAAAATCAAATTCGATATTATTTCATAAGAAATACAAAGGAGAAATTATTCAATGGCGAAAATTAATTTTGGCGGCACAGTTGAAGATGTTGTTACCCGCGAGGAATTTGGTCTTGAAAAAGCCCGCGAAGTATTGAAGAACGAAGTTGTCGCTGTAATCGGTTATGGCGTACAGGGTCCTGCCCAGGCGATGAATATGCGCGATAACGGGATTAAGGTGATTGTTGGTCAGAGGCAGGGAACACCAAATTGGGATCGTGCCGTCAAGGACGGCTGGGTTCCCGGCGAGACGCTTTTCGGAATTGAAGAAGCTGCAGAGCGCGGCACAGTCATCCAATACCTGCTTTCTGATGCCGGTCAGCGTACTTTATGGCCAAAAGTGGTTGAATGTTTGAATGAAGGCGATATGCTGTATTTCTCGCATGGTTTTTCTGTTACTTACAAGGATGATACCGGCGTCATTCCTCCACCCCATGTGGATGTTGCGCTTGTCGCTCCAAAAGGCTCAGGAACCAGTGTCCGCCGGAATTTCCTGGCTGGCAGCGGTATTAATGCCAGTTATGCCGTTCACCAGGATTTTACAGGCCGTGCCAATGACCGGGCAATAGCACTCGGAATTGCAATTGGTGCTGGTTACCTGTTCCCGACGACATTTAAAAATGAAGTTTACAGCGACCTTACCGGTGAACGAGGAATTTTGATTGGTGCATTATCAGGTGTGATGGAAGCCCAGTACAATGTTCTACGGAAAAATGGACACAGCCCCAGTGAAGCATTTAATGAAACCGTAGAAGAACTGACTCAGAGCCTTATCCGCCTGGTAGGTGAAAATGGTATGGATTATATGTATGCCAATTGTTCAACCACTGCACAGCGCGGTGCGTTGGATTGGCATCCACGGTTCCGCGATGCAGTCGCCCCGGTTTTTGAAGACCTGTATGCATCTGTATTGAGCGGTAATGAAGCCCGCATCACTTTGGATGCGAACAGCCGCCCTGATTATCGTGAAAAATTGGAAGTCGAATTGAAGGCAATTCGCGAATCTGAAATGTGGCGTGCCGGTGCAGCTGTACGGTCTCTGAGACCGGAAAATTGGAAAAAGTAATCCATCGTTAATATTGGTACACCAAATCTGAAAATGCCGGGTCTGGTGAACTAATTGAAACAAGGAGTTCATGTTCTGATGTCTAATTATGTAAAAATATTTGATACAACTTTACGGGATGGCGAACAGTCACCTGGTGCAACAATGACTTCCTCTGAAAAGTTGGAAGTCGCCCGGTCTCTTGCCAGACTTGGAGTAGATATTATTGAAGCAGGTTTCCCGGCTGCTTCACCGGATGATCTGGAAGCTGTCCGCCGGATCGCAGAGGAAGTCGGCAATCCACCCAGGGGCGACGAGAGCGCCAGGGTTCCCACCATAGCAGGCTTGGCACGTGCCACAACCGGTGATATTGATAAAGCCTGGGAAGCTGTTAAAGGTGCCCAGTCTCCACGCCTGCATCTTTTCCTAGCGACTTCTGAGATTCATATGAAGTTTAAACTTAATATGGATCGTGAAGAGGTCCTGGACCGGGTTGGGAAAATGGTCAAGTATGCCAGCAGTAAATGTTCTGATATTGA